>JBCCQL010000338.1:0-4133 GCA_039024355.1 Planctomycetota bacterium | reverse complement strand
GTCGCGGAATCGCCCCGGCATTCAAATGCAAATGCTGGGCTGCATGGGGGATCCGGGCGACTTGACGAGCACACGGAATTTGCGTCGGCCTGTGTCTCGCCCCGTCTAGGCCACTTCAGGCAATCGGCTCACGTTGACACGCAGCATCGCACGCCGCTAACGTCCCGCCCGAAAGCACAGCGCCGCCGCTACGACAAGGAAGTCAAGCATGCCGTCGACCCCCAAGCCCAAGTTCGTTCCCACCCGCTGGTACGAGTACCGGCGGCTGCTGCAGGACCGCAAAATCGACCGAGCGCTCGAGACCGAAGCGGGCCGCCGCGAGTACTGGGAGCGGACGCTGCCCGGCCAGTGCGCCTCGGATTCGATGATCGCCCTGCTCGAAGGGTCGCTCGCCCTGCCGGGTGACGTGATCGAGTGCGGCGTGTACCGCGGCACGTCGCTGATGAAGATCGCCCGGGTGATGACCGAGCACGCCCCCGACAAGACGCTGTACGCCTGCGACAGCTTCGGAGGGTTCCCGGAGGACCGCGTCGAAACGGTCGACGTCGGCCGCAAGCGGAGCTTCGCCAGCGTGCAGCGGAAGTTCCGCTTCTGCAGCGACACGCCCGGCCGGATCGGCAAGCGCTTCCAGCAGTTCGGCGTGCGTGGCGAGATCGTCCCCGGCTTCTTCTCCGAGACGCTGGGCCGGTTCCGGGAGCACACGTTCTGCTTTGTCCACCTGGATGTCGACCTGTACGCCTCGTACATGGACTGCCTCGGCGCCTTGTACGACCGTGTGGCGCCCGGCGGTGTGGTGGTGTTTGACGAGTGCGACTCGAGCGTGTGGCCCGGCTCGCTGCGGGCGCTGCGTGAGTTCTTCGCCGGCCGGGCGGAGGTGGTGCAGATCTGCCTGGACCGCGACCTGGTCTCTTACTACGTGCAGAAGCCGGCCGCCGCGGTGAGCCAAGCGGCGTGAGCCGGGCTCTGCCCCGACTTGCAACCCTCTACGCACGAACGAACGCGCTCAACCCGATGCAACGCCTCCCAGGCACGCAGGCATTGCTCACGGCGCTGGCGTCGGTCGGGCTGCTGCTGCCGCTCGCGGGCTGCCACGGGTCGCGGTGGGCGCGCAACGACCCGGCCTACGCCGACAAGTACCCGCGGCACTCGGACAACGTGCTGCAGATGGGCAAGCAGGCGGCCGACGCACGCCACGTCGCGGGGCGGGACGGCTGGTACGCGGGCGTCGCCGCCCGCGACGAGCCCTTCGCCGGCGGCGTGCAGGTGGGCCACTACGCCTACCCCCCGGAGATGAAGGGCGTTGTAGAAACGCGGTACGGCCTCGCCGGCTTGGCCGCGGAGGGGGAGCAGGGCCTCTCGGGCGGCGTGGACGCAGGCGTCCGCGTGCAGGCGCCGTCCCGGCTGACGCCCTTCATCGGGGCGGGCGCCTACGTGGGCTACGTGCCGGATCCGCAAGACGTCATCGACGCCACCTTCGGAAACGAGGATTCGCCCGACCCGGAATTTGTCGGCGCCGCGTTCCCCGAGGCGGGCGTCCACTTCTGGTGCACCCCCCGCTGGCGGCTCACGGCGTCGGCCAGCCACTACTTCACCACCGCCGGCGGTGGCTCGGACTTTACGCTGTACGGCGTCAGCCTCGCGCGGCTGAGCATCCCCGGCTACGGCAAGAAACGCGTGCGGCCGTACCGAGCCGCGGGCAAGGCTGTGCCTTCGGACGCCGCCGCACCTGCCCGCCCGATCATCGCCCGCAACAGTGCAGGCCTTGATCTCGCTGGGCCATCGACAGCCGATCTCACAGCGACGAAACCAGCGGCGGAAGAGGAAGAGACGGCGGTGAAGACTGCCGTCTTGGCAAACCCCTACGCGGGGCTGACCGTCCCCGCCGCGACGTCCCCGCCCAATGAGACGCCTCCGCCAACCGGCGGGCAGCGGCCGGTCAGCCCGCAATCGCGGTGATCTTCACCTTGGTGTACATCTTGCGGTGGCCAGTGTGGCGGCGGCTGTTCTTGCGGCGGCGGAGCTTTTGCACGTCGATCTTCTCGCCCTGCGTCGTGCCCAGCACCTCTGCCGAGACGCTGGCGCCCGCCACGGTGGGCGACCCCAGCTTCACGCCGCCGGCCTCGCCGTCGCCGCCGCTGACCGCCAGCACCCGATCAAAGGTCAGCTTCTCGCCCGCGGGCAGGTCGCGGAAATCGACCCGCAGGTGCTGCCCCTCTTCGACTTTGTACTGCCGACCGCCGTCGACGATGATTGCGTACATGGCTGAAACCTGTCTGTGCCCGGGTCGTTTGCTCGTGTTCTGTAGAGCCCCAGAAGATACCCGCCCCGGGGCCGGTGCGCCCAGGGCGCGGCGGTAATCTGCCGCCCCGCCAACGCGGGCCGAGCGGCGGTTGCCACGCCGTCAGCCCGCGTCGAACCGCAGCTCGCGGCCCCGCTCGTCCTCGCACAACACCTTGAGGAACTCGGGCGAGGCGCCTTCGCGGCCCAGCACGATCAGCTCCAACTCGTTCTCGTCCTCCAGTTCGGTGAGCTCACGCCGCTTGCGGTTGTTCAGGTACGTCGCGACGTCGTCCGCGACGGTGACCGTCACCTTCGCCACGCCCTCGATCTGGGCGGCGGCGATCAGCTTCCGCAGCACTTCGATGGCCATGCTCTCGGCGGACTTGACCATGCCCGTCCCGCCGCACGCCGGGCACTCGCGGTAGACGCTCCGCTTTAGGCTGGGGCGGATCCGCTGCCGCGTCATCTCGATCAGGCCAAACGGGCTGATCCGCAGCACCTTGGTGCGGGCCCGGTCCCGCCGCATGGCGTCTTTGAAAGTCCGCTCCACCAGCCGGCGGTGCTTGTCCTTGCGCATGTCGATGAAGTCGTTCACCACAACACCGCCCAGGTCACGCAGCCGGAGCTGCCGGGCGATCTCGCGCGCGGCGTTCTGGTTGAGCTGGCAGGCCGCCTCGTCGGCGGAGCCTTCCATGCGGAAGCTGCCGCTGTTGACGTCGATCGCGACGAGGGCCTCGGTCTGGTCGATCACCAGCGACCCGCCCCCCTTGAGCGGCACCTGCCGGTGGTTGATGCGGGCGATCTCCTCATCCAGCTTGTAGCGGTTGAAGAGCGGCTCTTTGCCGTCGTACAGCTTCAGGGCGTTCACGTGCCTTGGCATGACGAACTGCAAGAACTCCCGCGCCCGCTCGTACGCCTTGGGCTCGTCGATGTGGATGGCGTCCACTTCGCTGGTGAAGATGTCGCGGATCGTCCGGATGACGATGTCGCTCTCCTCGTAGATGTCGCAGGGGCCCGTGGCGTTGGTCACGCGGCGGTGGATCACCTTCCACAGCCGGACCAGGTACGCCAGGTCCCGCGACAGGTCCTTCTTGGTCCGGTCGGTGCCCGCCGTGCGGACGATAAAGCCCAGCCCCTTCGGCGGGTTGAGTTCCCGCAGGATGTCGCGCAGGCGGCGGCGGTCGTCGTCGTCCTCGATCTTGCGCGACACGCCGATGCGGCCCAGCGCCGGCATCAGCACCAGGTACCGGCCGGGGATGCTGATGTAGGTCGACAGCGTCGGTCCCTTGGTGCCGATGCCCTCCTTGATGACCTGCACCACCACCTCGTCGCCGCGGCGGAACACCTCTTGGATGGGCGGCTTGATCCGCGGGCGGACGCCCGGCTTGAGCTTCTGCGTACGGCCACGCCTGCGGGTGGCGACACCGCCCGATTCACTACCCGACTCGCCGGATGACTCCTCGCCGGCGTCGCCCGCGTCATCGATGTCGACGTCGGCCTCGGCCTCGGCCGCGGGCTCTGCGTCGCGCGTGCGGCGGCGGCCCGGCGGCTCGATCGGCACGTCCGGGTCGTACCCGCCCTGGCGGAAGTACTGCGGCTCGACGTCGCTGATGTGCAGGAAGCCGTTGCGCCCCACCCCGAAGTCGACAAACGCCGCCTGGATGCTGGGCTCCAGGTTGACGATCTTGCCCTTGTAGATGTTGCCGACGTAGTTGTCCTGGCTGGACCGCTCGATGTAGAGCTCCTCCAGCACGCCGTCCTCCACGATCGCGATCCGGCACTCTTCCGGCTGCGACACGTTGATCAGCATTTCTTGTTTCATGGTGTCAGGCGCTGGGCGTCGGGCGCTCGGC
>JBCCQL010000337.1:0-4137 GCA_039024355.1 Planctomycetota bacterium | reverse complement strand
GTAGTGCTCGGCGATCTCCGAGTCGGTCATCGCCCGGTTGTAGAGGACGACGTCGTCGACGTAGCCAGACATGTAGCGGCCGCTGGATGCCTCGTCGTAGCCGATCGACAGGTCCGTTGTGTCAGAGCTCAGCAGCGTGCCGGCCCCGAGATTCTTGGAGGCCGCGAGTTCGCCATCGACGTAGACCTGCATCTCACCGGTGGCGGCATCGTATAAGCCCGCGTATTGCCGCCATTCGGTGATGGAATCGACAACCGTCTGCAGCGAAGTCCACCCGCCGCTCGCGCGGTGAACCCAGAGGGTGACCGCTGTCCCGCCCGGATTCCCGGTCAAGATCACCTGCTCGCGTTTGCACAGGAACGACGCGTAGTTGCTCCACGTAGCCCCGTCGCTCTTTGCCCAGGCCGCAACCGCAACCCCTTCTGTTGCGTCGAGTGACGAGTGGCCCGGGATGGCGATCGAATCGTCGACGCCATCAAGGCCTGCTGATCGACCACGCACGCCGGAGCTTCCCAGCGTCGGCCCGCCGACATACGTGCCATCGTTGCCCAGGCCCGAGCTGTCTGCCGCGGTCGTGCCGCTCGCCTCGTCGAGCCGCCAGTGCCCCACCAGGCCGTACAGCTCTAGGATTTCGGCTGCGGTCAGCACCCGGTCGTAGACCCGCGCGTCATCGATTTCGCCGTCGGCCGCCCAGCGGTAAGAGCTCGCTCCCGGGCTGGCGATGCCGATCCGCCACGGCTCGCTGCCGTAATCGTAGGCAGACGTCGACGTGAGCGTTGCGGTGCTTTTTAGTTCGCCATCAACGTAGAGCCGCACCTCGTTGGCGCCCGTGTCGACGACCCCGGCAACGTGGTAGTACCGGCCCGGCGGAAACTCCTCCTGCCACACCCCGGCAACAATCTGCGCGTTGTTGCTGAGCCAATGATCGAACGCGAAGTGCCGCCCGTTGTCGTAGCGGAGACCGCCGTGGTACCCCGGTTTCATGATGATCGCGTAGTTGGCGGTGTTCGTTGCCCCCGTGCCCGAGGGGACCGAGTCGGGCCGGAACCAAGCGGCGACGGTGTAGCTGCCCTCGGTCACGTGCTCTAGGCTGTCGGAGTTCGGGATTTCGATGTAGTCGTCGCCGTCGGCGCCGTCGAAGTCGTGCCCGTTGCCGCGGACGGCCGCGTCCCAGTCGGCCGTGCCGGAGAGCGTCCCGTCGTTCGCGTAGAACGAGCTGTCGGCGGCCAGCGTGCCGGTGGTCTCGTCCAGCTTCCAGTGGCCGACGAGCCCATCGCTGGCGGCCCACCACAGCGCCTGCTGGGCCATCCGCAGCCCGTTGCTGTTGAGCGTGGTCCAGTCGAACGAGCTCCAGCCCCACGGCAGCCGCACCCGCCGGCCGAAGGCGACGCTGCTGCCGTTGTAGCTGTTGGCTAGCTGGCCGCCCTTCTCGATGGCGCCAAAATCGGCGAGCGACCCGAAGGAACCCAGCCGAACAAACCCCGGCGCCGCGGTCGCCGACAGGTACTGCGCGTCCTGGGACGAGGTGGCGTAGGTGACCGTGCCGGTCGACAGGCCGCTGGTGATCGGGTGCGAGTTGGTGATGATGTTGATCTGGTTGGCGGAGACGAAAGAGCCGCCGGTCGTCGAGAAGCCCATCTCGTCGTCGAGGTACACCTCGCCGCTAACGACGCCTATCTCGGCCTCACGCACCTTGTAGCTCACTTGGCCGCTCTGCACCTCCTCCGTGATCCAGACGACGTCGTTCTCTTCGAACGCGGCGTCAAAGGTGGCCTGCGGATCGGATTGATCGATCAGGTTCACGGTGCAGCCCCACGACTCGAAGGTCGTCTTGCGCGCCTGCTCCGCGGTTGTAAGCGGCGACGTGTCGACGACCACCATTAGCACCCGGATGGGCGTCGATGGCGTTGGGGGCGATGTGGTCGAGGCGGCCCACGCGACCGCGTCCTGGAAGAGCTGCAGGCCGGTGGCGTTCAGGCTGGTGAAGTTGTAGGACGCGCGGTCGGCCGCCGGCAGGCGGACACGCCGGCCGCTGGCGGTGCTGTTGGTGCCCACGGTGTTGGCCAGGGCGCCGCCCGTTTCGATAATCGCAAACCCGGGCTCGCCGTCTTCGGTAGCCAGCACGGTAACGCCGCTGCCAAGAGTGCCTGTCATCTGGCCGATCGGCTCTGCTGTGCTGTAGATGACAAGGTTGCCGGTCGACAAGCCGCTGGTGATCGCGTGGCTGGTGTTGGTGATCAGGATGCCGGTGCCGCTGCTTACGGTGTTGGCGCTGGTTGCGAAGCCGAAATCGTCGTCTAGCTGGTTCTGCTCGCTGACGACGCCGACGGTCGTCTCGCGCAGTTTCGTCTGCACCTGAGAGGCCGCAGCGTTCTCGCTGACGTAGACCACGTCGGCTACGCCGAGCGCGTCGTTGAAGTCCGACTGCGACTCGCCATCGTCGATCACCGTGACCGTGTACCCCCAGCCCTCCAGGGCGGTCTTGCGTGCCGAGTCCTCGCTGTTGAGGCTCGTGCTGGCGACTACCAGCAGGGCGTTGGCGGCGTGGGCGGCGTGGCCGCAGAGCAGCGCGGCGGACAAAGCGGCAACGCAGCGAAAGGCGTGTGGAAACGCGGGCATAGATCGGGCGTGGAGTTGGAGGAGAAGCGGACCGGTGCTCCTCAAACCTACGCCGTGCCGGAAGGCTGTCTGCCGCAGGGTTTTTGTCCCCGCCGTGCTCTCGCGGACCGGCCGTATCGGTGGCGCCGGTCGCTCCGGTTACAGGCCCGCCGCGGCGGTCAGCTCGGCCGTGGCGTCCGCGGCGGCCTGGTGGACCGCCTCTTGCCAGCGGGCCCCGCCAAACCGCGCGTACTCCGGCCGGGCGTGGGCGAAGATCACCGCGCGGCTGGAATTGACAATCGCCCCCATGCCGGCCGCGTCGAACGCCGGCGCCACGCCGGCGGCCGAGCCGCCCTGGGCGCCGTAGCCGGGCACGAGCAGCCACGTGTGCGGCATCGCCGCGCGGAGCTCGGCCAGCTGCTCGGGGTAGGTCGCCCCCACGACGGCGCCCACCAGCCCGTAGCCGCACTCGCCGCGGGTCATCTTGGCCAGGGACTCGACGTGGTCGCCCACGTAGCGGTAGAGCGGGCTGCCGCCGCCGCTGGTTTCCTGCAGCGGCCGGTCCTGCCAGACCGCGCCGCCCGGGTTCGAGGTCTTCACCAGCACGTAGACGCCGGCGCCACGCTCGCGGGCCACTTCGGCGAAGGGCGTCAGGCTGTCGTCCCCCAGGTACGGGCTGACGGTCAACGCGTCGGCGCCCCAAGCACTGCCGCGGCCGAGCAGCCCGTTGGCGTACGCCTGGGCCGTGCTGCCGATGTCGTTGCGCTTGCCGTCCAGCACCACCAGCAGCCGGTGCCCGTGCGCACGGTCGATCACGTCCTTCAGCGCCGCCATGCCCGCCGGGCCCAGCTCCTCGAAGAACGCCATCTGCGGCTTAACGGCCGGCACGGCCTCGGCGACCGCCTCGATCACGCCGATCGCAAACCGGCGGTACGCCTCCGCCCGCCCGGCGAGCGAATCTTCGCCCCGCAGGCTTTCGGGGAGCTGCTCCCAACGCGGGTCGATCCCAACCACCAACGGGCTCTTCTTGGCGGCAACCGCAGCCGCCAGCTGATCAGTAAAGTGCGGCATCGGCGGCGCCCTTTGGAACGCGGAGAACAACTCACCGGCGTATAGCTTATCGCGTAACGGACTCCGCCGATGCCACCCTCTCGCCTGGATGGCCGGGCGGATTCCCGACAGCCTGCTGACGCAAAGAAGCCGCTATCCCCCTCATCTCCCGCTATCCCCGCATCCCCTTATCCGTCAACTGCGGTGTAGTTGAACCGGCCCAAAACTGGCCGCGGATGGCCCAAAAGCGGCGGCTCAAACTCTGTTGCAGAAGTTTGCCGGGCGGGCGGTTACGTTGACAATCCGACGCTTATGCACAGCCTGCGGCAAGCGTCGTAAGTCGTTTGCCGCCGCCTACTGGGCGCGGGCTGGGCTCGGAAACTCGGCTTAAAACACGCCGATTTGCTCTTCCGGGGAACTTCCGAGAAGGGAAATTGTGCCTGCGGTCCGCGGCGGGGCCGGTTTTGCACTTCTTGCAAGGCTGCTCGC
>JBCCQL010000336.1:0-4174 GCA_039024355.1 Planctomycetota bacterium | reverse complement strand
GTTGTAGGCCGTGGCCTGGTGTACACCACGCGCGTTGCCCACGGAAAGAAGCCTGCGTTGGCGTAGGCCGCCCGTGCTGGGCCGTTGCGTGTATCGACCGCCAGCACGAGCCGCTCCGCTCGCCTTTCACGCGTCAGGCGTTGCGCGTGACGCACCGCAACGCGGCCGATCCCATCGCCCCGCGCAGCGGGCACAAGGCCCATGTAAAGCAGTTCCGCCTGCTTGCTCGCCAGGTGCTCGGTGAGCAGCACAACGCCGACGTCGACGCTGCCGCGGCGGATGACGAACCACAGGTCCGGGTCGTGGTCGCCGGTGAGCGTGTAACCCGAAACAACATCCGCCATGGCCCGCACGCCGTTGAGTTCTGGGCAGTCGAGCGTGTCTTGGTAAGTGGCGGCGATCAGCCGCTCGAGCGCAGGGCGGTTAACCTGACCAGCGGGCACAAACGCAACACCCGTCGCACCGTTAGCGGCAACTGGTTGGTCTTGTGGCTGCCATGCCAAGTAATGCAGTTCCGCCAGGTGGTTGAACCCGCACGCGCAAAGCATCGGCGTGTGCGCGTCATCGGCAGGCTCTAGCAGGCACTGCGTTAGCTGCACGCCCCGGGCGTCGACGCAGCGCATGGCGGCGGCGAGCAGCTGCTCCGCGGCCCCCGAGCCGGCGCCGGGCCGCAGCTGGGGCAGCCATACGGCGGCGGTCCGGCCCGGCTGCGGCTGCGCCCACACAGCCCCCATCATCCGGCCCCGCAGCTTCGCCGCGACCAACGCGTCGAACGGCCCTAGCGGTTCGCCCCGGAGCTTCGCCAAAGAATCGATCAGCGGCCCCCGCTGGGCCGCGGGCAGATCGCGGAGCACCAGTTCGAGCGCGGGCTGCCAATCGGCCTCGCCGCACGCGCCGACGTCGCACCCCTGGCTCGCCATGCGGCAGAAGCTACCAGCTTTGCCGGCGGGCGTCACGCTCGGCGCCCCCTAGTTCGGCCAGCGGAACGCGGGCCGCTTGGCGTCGGTCAGCGTCGGCGCCTCCGCCTCGCCCAGCCCTTGGTCCTCAGCGGCGGGCTCACCCGGGGCGGCGGCAACGGATGACTCCGCCGGCGGCGCGACCGGCCGCGGCGCCGCGGCGGCCGGCGGCGGCTCTGGCAGGCTCGGCGTCAGCGGGCGCCGCTCGACGAGGCGGCCCGCACCCGGCCGGTTGATCTCGAGGTCGACCACAAAACTGTCGTGCGGAGAAGTCGCCCACAGCACGGGCTCGGCACGCGTGCGTAGCTCGCACAAAACGTTTCCGCCGGCGCCGGTTTGGTAGAGCTGCTCGCCGGGCATGCCTTTTTGCATCCGCATGCCGTAGTGGCTCTGGGCGATGGCGACCAGCGCGGTGGTGTCGGCCGTGCGGCCGTGGAATCGGAGGCGGTCGACGCGGCCGTCGGCGTTGAAGTAGTACGAGAGCGAACCGGCCAGGTCGGTCATCGCCGTGCCCGTCACCACCGGCACGCGTACGCCGTACAGGCCTGGGTCGGCCAGGCCGGTCGACTTGCGGGACCAGCGGGCGTAGACCCACTCCTTGGTCACGTCCATCCGCAGCAGTTCCGCGAGCGACACAAACCCAACGCCCTCAAGCGGCGCCGGGCTTTGGTAGATCAGCGAGCCCGGCCCCTCGGGGCTGTGGATCGTCGGAGGGACGAGCCCACGCAGCGAGTCGGGCGTTTGTGCGGGTGCGAAGCCCGCGTCCGGCGCGGTCGCCGGCGCCCCGCCGCCGAGCAGCGGCCAGTGCTTCGGGCCTTCGTTCACGGCGATCGGCGCGGCGACCGCGGCGCCCAGCAGTCCGGTCATCAGCAGCGGGCGGCCAAGCGCCATGGCATTTCACCTCGGTAGAAGGCAGGCGGCAGCCGAGGTTCTGCGTACGCGCGCCACGGCCTAGGGCTGTATCGACGCCGGCGGCGCCCTGCCCCGAGGTTGCTCGTCTCCGCCCGCCCGCGCACGCAGCGGCGGCAGGGTTTGCCAAGCCGGAGCGGCCGGCAGAAACTGCGTGACATGGACGTGACCGCCGCCGCCGATACGGCGGATATCGACTGGCTGCTGAGCGAAGCCGCGGGGCCGCTGCTGGAAGACGCCATGCGCGCCGCCGAGCCGCCGCACACTTTGGCTAAGCGGCTACGCACAGCGGCCTCCCCCACGCGGGCTGCGTTGGTCATGGAGCAGGCCGGCCTCCGCCGACGCGGTGCGGCAAAGTTTGATCGCGCCTGCCAGATGTTTTTCACCCGCGTTGGGTTGGAGCAGGCCACCGGCGAGGCGATCGCCCGCTACAAGGCACGCAGGTTCCCGGCGGGCCAGCGCGTGGCGGATGTCTGCTGCGGCATCGGTGGCGATCTGCTGTCGCTCGCCGCGGCCGGCCCGGTCGCAGCGGTTGACACAAGCACGCTTTGCCTGCGGCTTGCAGAGAGGAACGCCGAGGTTGCCGGCGGCGCCGACAAACCGCGTCGCGTAGAGGTGATCGCCGGTGCCGCAGAGCGCATGCCGGTGGAAGACTTCGCCGCTTGGCACGCCGATCCCGACCGCCGACCGGCCGGGCGGCGGACAACCCGCCCTGCCCTGCACTCGCCCGATGACGAAGCGCTGACGCGGATGCTGGACCGGCAGCCCGACGCCGGCATCAAGCTGGCCCCCGCCGCGCAGCAGCCCGCCGCTTGGCTCGGTCGCTGCGAACTGGAGTGGATCAGCCACGCCGGCGAGTGCAAACAGCTGGTGGCCTGGAGCGGCGCCTTGGCCCAACGCCCGGGCCAACGCCGCGCGACACGGATTGCGCCGGCCGGCGACGCCAATTCGCTCATCGGTGCGCCCGCCCCGCCACCGGGCGCTGCGCCATCGATCGGCGACTGCGTTTACGAACCCGACCCAGCGGTTTTCGCCGCCGGGCTCGACGGGTTGCTCGCCGCCGAGCAAGACCTGCAGCCGATAAGCGCCGACTCGGGCTACCTGACGGGCGCCGCGGGCCGTGGCTCGCCGCTGCTGGCAGAGTTCGCGGTCGAAGAGGTCCTTCCCGCCCGCGTGAAGCCGCTGGCGGCTTACTTGGCCGGCCGGGGCGTTGGTAGAATCGAAGTCAAGCAGCGGGGGGCCGGCGTCGCCATCCCGACGCTGCGTCAAAAGCTCCGCCTCCGCGGCCCGCACGGCGCGACGGTGCTGGTCACCCGCCGCGCGAAGAAACTTGTCGCCATTGTCGCCCGCCGGCTATGAAACTCGCCTTCAGCTCCAACGCCTACCTGAGCTACCCGATCGACGAGGCGGCCGGCCGGATCGCCGCGGCCGGCTACGCGGGCATCGAACTGCTGGCCGACGTGCCGCACGCCTGGCCGGCGGGGCTGCTGCCGGTGCAGGTGGACGCCATACGCCACGCGCTGGAGGAGCACGGCCTGGCGATCTCCAACATCAACGCGTTCATGATGAACGCCGTCGCCGACCCGCGGCAGCCGTACTGGCACCCCAGCTGGACCGACCCGGACCCGCACTACCGGGCCATCCGCCGCGAGCACACCAAGCGGTCGCTGCAGTTGGCCAAGGACCTCGGCGCCCCGCACATCACCACCGAGCCCGGTGGACCCGCTTTTGAGGGCCAGTCCGAGCAGCAGGCGCTCGACCTGTTCTACGAAGAGTTCTTGCCGTGCCTGGAGCTGGCCGAGTCGCTCGGCGTGGGGCTGCTGATCGAGCCCGAGCCCGAGCTGACGATCGAGAAGTTCGGCCAGTACCTGGCGTTCGTCGAGCGATTCGACTCCGAGCTGCTGGGGCTGAACTTCGACATCGGCCACGCCTACTGCGTGAACGAAGACCCGCAGGACTGGGTCGCCCCCATGGCGCCGCACACCCGGCACTACCACCTGGAGGACATCGCCGCCACGCGGGTGCACCAGCACCTGATACCGGGGCACGGCGCCATCGACTTCGCGGCGACGCTCGCCGCCATCAAGGCTACCGGGTACGACGGCTGGCTGACCGTCGAGCTCGACCCGTACGGCGACGACCCCGACGGCGCCGCGCGCGAGTCCATGGCGTACCTCCAGCCGCTGCTGGAGCGGCTGTGACCGGCCGCGTGCGTGCCTTTGCCGAGCTGCTGCGGCTGTCGAACGTGCTGACCGCGGTGGCCGACGTCTGGATGGGCATGATCGTCGCTACCGGTGGGCTGCCGGAGG
>JBCCQL010000335.1:0-4190 GCA_039024355.1 Planctomycetota bacterium | reverse complement strand
CTGCGGTTTACCATCCCTGCGAGAGCCAGCGGTGGGACTTGAACCCACAACCCCAGCATTACGAATGCTGTGCTCTACCAATTGAGCTACGCTGGCGGCCGTGCGCATTCTTGCTCGGCGGCACGCAATCCACGTGCCCCAAGTCGCACAAAAATACCGGCCGGGCCGCTAATCGGCAATGCCCAGCGGCGGGCCACGCCGCGGGCTAGCAGCCCTCTACCTCGTGCACGATCACGATGTCGTGCACGCCACGCGCCAGCGAGCCGCTGCCCGGCCCGGCCGCCAGGTGGCTGCCGCCGACGATCACAATCCGGTCGCCACGCGTCGCCAGGCCCAAGCGGCACGCCCAGGCGTCGGCGTGCTGGATCAGGGCCTGCAGGTTCTCGGCCGGCGCCTCACGCAGCGGCGTCACCCCCCAGTACAGGCACATCCGCCGCAGCGTCTCGTCGCTGGTGCTTACGCCGATGGTCGGCACGAAGCTCCGCTGCTGCGACAAGCCCAACGCCGTGCGGCCCGAGTGGCTCGCCACGATCACCAGCTTGGCCCGCAGGGCGTGGGCCATCTCGCCGGCGCCGTGCACCACGGACCGCGTGATCTCGTGCAGCGTCGAGGACGTGTTCTCCGCCTCGGCACGCAGCGGGTTCTTGGCCGCGTCCTCTTCGGTAGCCAAGCAGATGCGGTTCATCATCGCCACGGACTCCACCGGGTACTGGCCGATGGCCGTCTCGCCGGACAGCATGCAGGCGTCGCCGCCGTCCAGCACGGCGTTGGCGATGTCGGTCACCTCCGAACGCTTGGGCCGCAGCGACGTGTGCATGCTGTCCAGCATCTGTGTGGCGATGATGGCCGGCTTCTGCAGGCGGTGGCACGTCTGGATGATGCGCTTCTGCTCGATGGGCATTCGCGCGACGTCGATCTCGACGCCCAGGTCGCCGCGGGCGACCATCACCGCGTCCGACGCCTCCACCACATCGTCAAGCCCGTCGAGCGCCTCGCTCTTCTCGATCTTGGCCACGACCGCCGCCTCCGAGCCGCTGGACCGCAGGATGTCGCGCAACGCCTTCACCTCGTCCGGCGCCCGCACGAAGCTCAGGCTCACAAAGTCTGCCCCGGCGCGGGCGGCCCACAATGCGTGCTGGTGGTCGTCCACGCTGATGGCCGGCGCGCTGAGCCGCACGCCCGGCAGGTTGATGCCCTGCCGGCTGCGGATGTCGCCACGCTGCACGACGCGTGTCCGCACCCGGCCGGGCAGCTTCTCTTCCACCACCATGCTCACGGTGCCGTCGGCCAGCATCACTGTGTCGCCCACCGAGAGCTCTCGCAGCAGCGGCGTGTAGCTGGAGGTGAACTCGTTCTCGGCCGCCTGCTTGCCTTCCTCGACAAACCAGAACTCGCCGCCGGTCTCGCAGAACACGCAGTCGTTGTGGACCTCGCCCAGCCGGATCTTCGGCCCCGCCAGGTCCACCAGCACGGCCGTCGGCCGGTCGAGTTCGTCGCTCACCCGGCGGATGTTGTCGACGTGAACCTGCTGCTGCTCCGGCTCGCCGTGCGCCATGTTCAGCCGGAACACGTCGGCGCCGGCGCGGATCAACGCGGCGATCGTCTCAGGGTCGCTCGAGCGGGGGCCGAGCGTGGCCACGATCTTCGTCCGGGCACGCTTGCGGATGTCGATGGGCTCTGGCATGCGGGCTGGGGCGGCTTGGTTCTGGGGAATCTGCCTGGCGTCGGCGGCACACAATCCGGCGTTACGCGGCCATGGCCGGCCCGCCGGATGTGGCTCCGCCGCCATTGTGCCGATGGCGGCCGGCAACGCGAGAGTGGTTCTGCACGCCCAGGGCAGTTTGCGGGCGGGTATCGGTTGCGGTTACTCTGCATCTGCGAAGCTTATCCCCGCATCTCATAGCCCAACGCCCCCGACAGCCATCAAACCTGTGGGCGGGGCGTCCAGCGGCAACCCCCTAAGCCATCATGCACACCGACGACACCCGGCCGGCCGCCAACTCACGCCGAGGGACACAAGCCAGCCGCCGGAGCTTCCTGAAAGCCACCGCCGCCGCCACCGCGGCCGCTCCCTATATCTGGACGCCCGCCGCAGCGGCCGACACGACGGGCACACCGCCGCAGGCCGCGCCGAGCGACCGCCCGGTGCTGGGCGTCATTGGCGTTGGCAACCGTGGCGGGTACGTCGGGTGGCTGGGTTCGCAGCACGGGTCGATCGCCGCAGTGGCCGACGTCGACAGCAACCACCTGGGCGGGTTCATCCGCGGCCGCGAGAAGCACCAAGACAAGGCGCCCGACGGCTACAAGAACTACGAGCGGATACTCGAGCGCCGCGACATCGACGCTGTGCTGATCAGCACGCCGGACCACTGGCACGCCAAGATGGCCATCGAGGCGATGCAGGCCGGCAAGGACGTCTTCTGCGAGAAGCCGCTGACGCTCACCGTCGAAGAGGGCCAGCTCATCAGCAAAGCCGTTAGGCAAACCGGCCGCGTCTTCCAAGTGGGCACGCAGCAGCGTAGCGATACCGCCCGGTTCTTGACGGCGATCGCCCTGATCCGGGCCGGCCGCATCGGCGAGGTGAAGCGGATCTACGTCGGCATCGACGGCGGTCGGCGGGGCGGGCCGTTCACGCCCTCGCCGGTGCCGCAATCGCTGGACTGGGACTTGTGGCAGGGCCAAACGCCTAGCGTCGCGTACGTCAAAGAGCGGTGCCACCACACCTTCCGCTGGTGGTACGACTACTCGGCCGGCAAGCTCACGGACTGGGGCGCCCACCACATGGACATCGCCTTCTGGGGCGCCGGTCTTGAGGCCACGGGCCCCGTGTCCGTTACGCCCGTCTCGTCGACGCACCCGGTCGACTTCGCCGAGGGCTACCCGGTCGAGACCGACCGCTTCAACACCGCAACCCAGTTCCAGATCGACTACCGCTTCGCCAGCGGTGTGCGGCTACGCCTGGGCGATCGCATCAAGACCGAGACCGCCGACTTCGGCAACGGCATCCTGTTCGAAGGGACCAAAGGCCGGTTCTTCGTCAACCGCGGCAAGCTGGTCGGCAAGCCGGTCGATCAGCTGGCCGACGACCCGCTGCCCGAGGGAGCGCTCGACGCCGTGTACAAGGGCCGCAAACCCAAGCGGCACATGGCGGACTTCTTCGACTGCATCAAGTCACGCGAAGAGCCTATCTCGGACGTCCACTCGCACCACCGCAGCCTGTCGGCCTGCCACCTGGGCGCCATCGCGCTGCGGCTGGGCCGGCCGTTTGCGTTCGACCCCGAGCGGGAGGTGGTGCTGGACGACCCGCAGGCGAACGGCATGCTCCGCCGCGAGCAACGCGCGGGCTTTGAATTGCCAAGCGTTTAGGGTGGCAGCGCCGGCATGTCGCACTGGCACGGCAAACACGCCCTGGTGACCGGGGGCTCGTCCGGCCTGGGGCTGCACCTGGCCAAGACGCTGACCGCCGCGGGCGCGGCTGTCGCCATTGTCGGCCGCACGCAGAGCCGCCTCGACGAAGCGGCCGACATGCTGCGTGGCCTCGGCGGCGAGGTGCTGGCGGTCGCCGCCAACGTTGCCCAGCCGGGCGAGACACGCCGCGTCGTCGACGCCGCGCTCGCCCGCTTCGACGGCCTCGACTTCGCCTGCGCATGCGCAGGGAAGTCGATGCGTGGCGCCGCGATGGACACGCCACGCGAGGCGTTCGAAGAGCTGCTGCGGGTGAACTTCCTGGCGGCCCTGGACCTCGCGCAGGCCGCCGGCCCGCACCTCGAAGCCGCTGCGGCGACGCGCGGCACGGGGCACTTGGTGCTGATCGGTTCGCTGGCCAGCAAGACGGCGTCGCCCCTGCTGGGCGCGTACCCGGCCAGCAAGTTCCCGCTGGCGGCGCTCGCGCAGCAGCTGCGGCTCGAGCGTGGGCCGCAAGGGCTGCACACGCTGCTGGTGTGCCCCGGGCCGGTCGCCCGCGGCGACGCCGGCCGCCGGTACGACACACAGGCCGACGGCCTGCCAGCGCAGGCACGCCAGCCAGGCGGCGGGGCCAAACTGCGGGCGATCGACCCGGCGACGCTGGCCGCCAAGATCCTGTCGGCGTGCGAGGCCCGCCGTGCAGAACTAGTGCTGCCCAAGCGCGCGCGGCTGCTGTTCGCCGCCGCGCAGCTCTGCCCGCCGCTCGGCGATTGGCTGGTGCGTCG
>JBCCQL010000334.1:0-4192 GCA_039024355.1 Planctomycetota bacterium | reverse complement strand
TGTTTCGGCATGCGGACGGGCATTGTCACGGCGATGGTCGACAACCCGGTCGGCGAGCTGGTGCAGGGCCAGGTGCGGGCGATGGGCGTCCGGCCGTTCTACAAACGCTTTGCCCACGACGGCGTCCGCGGGCCGAACATCGCTACCGTGTACAGCGACCGCGGGCACGGTGTGCGGCCGCCGGTGGTGTTTTACAACCGGGCGAATGAGGCAGCGGCGATGCTCTCGCCCGGTGACATCGACTGGCCTGCGATCCTGGGCAGCGGCAACGCCAGCGGCGGCGCCCGCTGGTTCCACTCCGGCGGCATCTTCGCCGCGTTGGGCGAGAAAACGTCCGAGCTGGTGGTCGAGGGCATGCAGGCCGCTCACGCCGCCGGCGCCGTGACGTCGTACGACCTGAACTACCGGGCGAAGCTTTGGAAGACGCTGCCGGGCGGCTCGGAGCGTGGCGTCGAGCAGAACCGCCAGATCGCTAGGCACACCGACGTGCTGATCGGCAACGAAGAAGACCTGCAGCGGGGCCTGGGCCTGGCTGGGCAGGATGTCGAGCAGAGTTCGGCGCTCGACCCGGCCGCTTTTTTCGACATGATCGCCCAGGTCGCCCAGCAGTTCCCCAACGTCAAGCTGGTGGCCACCACGCTCCGCGAGGTGCACAGCACCGGCCGGCACAGCTGGTCGGCCGTGATGTGGGCCGCCGACAGCTCCGCGGGTGGCGAAGGCTCACGCTACACGTGCCCCGTCATGCAGCTGGACGTGCTGGACCGCATCGGCGGGGGCGACGGCTTTGCGTCCGGCTTGATCTACGGCCTGCTCACGGGCGCCGATCCGGGCCAAGCCCTGCGGCTGGGCTGGGCGCACGGCGCGCTGCTCACCACTTACGCGGGCGACGTCTCGCAGGCGTCGCTGGCGGAGGTCGAGGCGTTGGCGGCCGGCGGCTCGGCCCGGGTGCAGCGGTGATGCGTGCGGCGGCGGTGAGCCTTACGGCGCGAAGTTGATCACCGCGTAGGGCGGCAGGCTGTCGATGCGGCGGTCGACCTCGGCCAGTTGGGCGTCGAAGCGCTCATCGCCCGGCCCGCCGAAGCGGTCGACCAGCTCCGCCGCAGCCAGGCCTTCAGGCAGGCCTTCTACCGCAGGCATGTACAGCGACAGCCGGAAGTCTTGCGCGATCTGCTCGCACCGCAGCCGGCCGGACAGCACCAGCTCAGCGAAGCGGATGCCGGCGCGGTTGGCGGCGATGTCCGCGAAGCTGAAGCCGGTGCCGCCGCTGGAGTCGAGCCCCTCTTTTGCGACGCCCAGCCGGTCGGCCGTGCCGGCGTCGGTCGTTGCCGTCAGCAAAGCCGAGACGAAGAAGTGCTTCGCAAGGTCTCGCCGCCCGGCCGCCGTGGGCGCCCCCAGCACCGCCAGCCGCTGCCGGCGGGCCTTCTCTGGCTCGACGCTTCGGGCCATCCGTTCGGTCTGCGGCAGGCTGCGGAGCGTAGCGGTGTCGTCCATCGCGATGCCAAGGCCCTGCAGCAACGCCTTGGGGCGTTGATCGGCGGGCAGGCGGACCGCGGCGGCGGCGGCGGCGCGGACGTAGCGCTCGGTCAGGGCGTCGCCCGCGGGGCGGGTCGCCTCGGGCAGCGACGCCAAGCCCGTGGCCGACTCAACAACCGCCGCCAACACACGCCGCGTCGGCTGGTTGTTGGTCGGAGCCACACGTGTACGCGGCGCCCCCGTCCGCACCAGCTGGGCGAACCGCTTCGACGACGGGTCGTCCGGCAGGGCGGCGCCCATGACGCCGTACACCTGCCCCAGCCGCTGGCGGGCGCCCGGCGTGAGCTGCCGGAAGCTGCCCACGCCGCGGCGGCGGACCTCTTCGCACACCATCGCCATGATCAGCGTGTTGACCGGATCAAACCGCACGGCAAAATCCCGCCGCCGGGCCCGCCGGTCGGCAAGCACGGGCCGCATGACGCTGTCGGGCTCGGGGCTGTGCGTGGCCCCGAAGAAGTGCCCCAGCTCGTGCACCAAGAGTTCGAGCCGCTCCCGTTCGCTCGAGACGCCCGGCCATTCGCGTATCAGCACGTGCCGGCGGAGCGGGCCGCGGGTGCCTCCCAGGTGGGTGCGGCCGGTCGGCGCGGCGTACTGGCTGGTGAAGCCGATGGCCAGCCGGGCGGCGCCGGGGTCGGCCTCTGACTCGAACTCTCGCAGCGACTGCGCGAAGTCGTTCTGCGCATCGTCGGACCGCCAACGCCCGACGCCAACCACCCGCAGCGGCAGCGCGCCGTGGCGGGAAAGCACGTCGGACGCCGTAGCGACCCGGCTGCGGAGCCGCGCCTCCCACACCTCGCGGCGGTGCGGCTCGTCCTCGTCGACCAGCAGCTTGACGGTGATTTCGGCCGGCCCAGCCTTTGGCGTAAGCCCTGGGGAGGGACCTGGCAGCGGGCGGCCGGCCAGGGTCTCTGCCGTCCCGCCAAGGCCGATCCGCCGCAGGCCTGCCGTGCCGTCGGCCGCCAAGCCCAGAAACGCTGCGGTGTTGGGTTGCAGCTGGTAGCTCTTGACGCCCGCCGGCGTGCCGAACGCGACGCTCACGCCGCCGTCGCCCAGCAGCGGCCGCACCTCGCCCGAGGCCAGCCGGACGTCCTGCGGTGGCTCGCCCGGGGCAAAGACACGCAGCGTGACCGGCTGATTGGTGCGGTTGGCGACGACGCACACATCGGCCGTCGCCGCGGCGGGCCACACGCAGGTCAACCACCCCGCCACCAGCAGGGCCGCAAGCTTCGATTGCTCCATGCCACGCATTGTAACCGGGCCGGCCAGACCGGCAGCGCTCCGTGTGCTTCGCATGGGGCGTCGCCGGCAGAGCGGCCGGCTACTCCTCCGGCAGCAGCGAGGCGAGCTCTTGCATCGCCAGCAGGTCACGCTCCTGGCCGCTGCGGGCGAAGATCGCCTGCAGGTTCAGCAGCATCCGGCCGAGCCACGCCCGCGGCGTGGCAAGGCCCAGCACGTCGACCGCGCTGGCGTCGAAGCTCTGGGGGAGCCCGCCGGTGACGGACTCGACGCGTGCGATGGCCTCATCGCGCGAGAGCAGGGCGCCGCTGTAGAACGGGTCGACGTACATCTGCTGTTCGCCCGTGGGCTCTTGGCAGTAGACGGCCGCCAGGAAGTGGCCCGGGGCGTTGACGCCCTCCACACGCAAACCGAGCGGCGCCGCCACGGCCCGGTACAGCAGCACCAGCGAAATCGGGATGCCCCGCCGTGTCTGCAGCACACGTGGCAGGTAGCTGTTGTCCGGGTTGTAGTAGTCGGCGCCCTCCGCGCCGCGGAAGCCGACAACCTCGAACAGCACGTCGTGCAGGTGCGCGAGCAGGGCGGGCTGCGAGTCCGACCGTAGCCGGCGGCGGACCGATTCGCTCAGCCGGCCGACGGTTCGCACGGCGCCGTCGATCGACGCGTCCGGGTCTGCATGCAGGGCGATGGCCGTCGCCGCCCGCAGCAGGCCTATCGCGTCTCCGGCCGCGGGCGCCTCGCGGCGGAACGCCTCGAACGCGGCGGGCCGGCAGTACGCGGGCGGTGTGGTCACGCTTGGGGGCCTCGGGCTGGGGTTACGAGGTTTGCGGAAACGCAGCCCGCCGGCTAAATCGAAGGGCCAGATCACAGGGCCGGATCACTGGGCAGAGCCGGCTTGCTGCGTGCAGTCGCCGTCGAGCCGCTCGCCGCCCTCATCGGCGGTGAACAGGTGGCGCCCGGCGGGGCGGATGCTCAGCTCAACCGTGTCGCCCGCCTCGTGTCGGACTTCGCCCGCCGCCCGCACGGCGCACTTGTTGTCGCCCACGTCGAGCCACAGCAGCGTCTCATGCCCCAGCCGCTCGACGGATTGGACCCGCCCGCTGGCAAACCGATCGGCCCCGCCATCGACAATCAGCAGGTCTTCGGGCCGAACGCCCAGCACGGCCGGGCCGTCGGGCAGGCCCGCCGCCGGGCAGCGGCCGGCGCCGGCGGCAAGATGAAACACGCCGCCGCGGACGGCGCCCTCAAACAGGTTCATCGCCGGGCTGCCGATGAACGTGGCGGCGAAGCGGTTGGCCGGCCGGCGGTACACCTCCAGCGGCGCCCCCTGCTGCCGCACCACGCCCCCCTGCATCAGCACCAAGCGGTCGCCCAGGGTCATGGCCTCCACCTGGTCGTGCGTGACGTAGATCATCGTCGCGCC
>JBCCQL010000333.1:0-4215 GCA_039024355.1 Planctomycetota bacterium | reverse complement strand
CCGCCCCCAGCGGCGGGGCCTTTTTCATGCGCGGCTTCGTGGGTGTCTGTTCGCGGGCGCCTGTTCGCGTCCGTCTGGCTCTTCCTGCCCGTCCGCTGCGGCCCGCGGCCGGTAGTTGCCGCATGGGTGGTTCGCCGCTATCGTCCCGTGACCCTCGGCAGCCCCACCCAGAGCCCGGCGAGAACATGGCGACAGCAACCGAAAGCCCGCTGCAGCAGGCGGTTGAGCAGGCGAGGCAGGCGCTCGACGCCCACGCGTACGAGACCGTGCAGTGGCACTTCCACGAGTCCACCGGCTGCCCGTTTTGGCTGGAGAAGGCCAAGCAGCTCAGCTTCGACCCGCTGACGGAGGTGCGGGGCTACGACGACCTGAAGAAGTTCCCGGCGTTCGAGGATGATTGGCTGCGTGGCGGCCCGGTCCGGCGGTGGGTGCCCAAGGGCTTGGCCGACAAGCCGGTTTACGTTTTTGAAACGGGCGGCACCACCGGCGTGCCCAAGAGCCGCATCGCCATTGACGACTTCCGCACCGACTACTCGCTGTTCTCCGACACGCTGCCCGACGCGTACTTCCCCCAGGGCGCCAACTGGCTGATGCTCGGCCCCAGCGGCCCCCGGCGGCTGCGGCTAGCGGTGGAGCACTTGGCCCAGCACCGCGGCGGCATTAGCTTCTGCATCGACCTCGACCCGCGGTGGGTCGTCAAGTGCCTGAAGAAGGGCTGGATCGACCAGGCCAACGCCTACAAGCAGCACTGCATCGAGCAGGCGATCACGATCCTCACCGCCGGGCACGACGTGAAGTGCATGTTCGGCACGCCGAAGCTGATCGAGGCCCTCTG
The DNA here is from genome assembly GCA_039024355.1 of Planctomycetota bacterium. GTDB lineage: Bacteria > Planctomycetota > Planctomycetia > Pirellulales > Lacipirellulaceae > JBCCQL01. The sequence goes on along the minus strand of JBCCQL010000333.1, from coordinate 3,380 downwards.
CCTGGATCTCGAAGAACGCGGCGCCAGCCTGGCCGAGACCGGCATCACCGGCATCTTCTCCGGCGGCACCGAGTTCACGCCGCAGTGGACCAAGTTCTGCGTCGAGGAGCTCTTCGGCGGCCCGCCCGAGGAGTCCGGCATCTACATGACGCCCACCTACGGCAACACCCTGATGGGCCTCGCCTGCAGCGCCCCGGTGACCGCCGAGAACAACTACAAGATCACCTACCACGCCCCCGAGCCGCGTGCCGTGCTAGAGGTGGTCGACTTCGACGACACCGACCAGCTGGTCGGCTACGGCGAAACGGGCCGCAGCAAGCTGACGACCCTCACCAAAGAGTTCTTCGTCCCCGGCTTCCTCGAGCGCGACGAGGGCGAACGCGAACCCCCGTGCGAGCTCTACCCCTGGGACGGCATCAGCGGCGTCCGGCCGTACAGCAAGCTGCAGGGCGGCACGACGGTTGGGGTTTATTGACTTGCAACCGCCGATGAACGCGGATGAACGGAGATCGCAAAGCGACAAACTGACCGAGGCGATCATCGGCGCCGCCTACGATGTATCGAATGCTCTGGGTGCGGGATTCTTGGAGAAAGTCTATGAGAACGCGCTTTGCCACGAACTCGGAAAGCGTGAGCTCTCATTCGAGCAACAATCGCCACTGCAGGTCGCCTACGACAACGTCGTAGTCGGCGAGTACGTCGCAGACGTGATCGTAGAGAAACAGGTCATCGTTGAGCTGAAAGCCGTCAAGCAGCTCGACAACAATCATCAAGCTCAATGCATGAACTACCTCAAAGCAACTAGTCTGTCGGTTGCTTTGCTCATCAACTTCGGCAGTCCCAGAGTCGAAGTCAAACGCATCGTCAACAACTTCTGACACGAATTATCTGCGTACATCCGCGTTCATCGGCGGTTTTCTTCCATGATCGAACTACCAGCCATCCGTTGGGGCGAGCCCTACCAGTCGCTCGAGGTTGACGAGGTCAACCACTTCTACACCGGCGAGCCAGTGGCGAAGGTGCATACCGTCGGCGCTGGCATCATCCAGCGGGACGCCAAGAAGGCCCGCAAGGCGCGGCAGGCGCTGCAGGCGATGAGCCCGGCCGAGCTGATCGAAAAGCTCAAGCACGCCGGCGAGCTCTTTGAGTCCGGCACGGTGAAGGTGGGCGACTCCGACCAGTCGCCCGCGGACTTCATCCAGCAGCAGTCGGCCACCACCGGCATGCCGATTTCCATGTGCGAGTCGAACGTCACCAAGAACGCGTTCGTGCTCAAGAACATCGACCAGATCTTGGACTGCCTCACCCGCGGGCTGGACCTGAACATCCTGGCCCGCGGCTACGGCGAAGAGGGCAGGGGGGTTACCGTCAGCTACCAGGCGCAGTGCGACGCACTGGGCGCCGTGCTGCCGAGCAACTCGCCCGGCGTCCACACGCTGTGGCTGCCGGTGATCGCCCTGCAGATGGGGCTGGTGCTCAAGCCGGGCAGCAGCGAGCCGTGGACGCCCTACCGCGTCTTCGCCGCCATGACCGAGGCGGGCATCCCCCGCGAGGCGTTCTGCCTGTACCCCGGCGCCGGGGCAGACATTGGCGGGGCGATCCTCTCCAGCTGCCGCCGGGCGATGATCTTCGGCGGCCCGCAGACCGTCGAGCAGTACGCCGGCAACCCCCGCGTGCAGGTGCACGGCCCCGGCTACTCGAAGATCATCTTCGGCGACGACCAGGTGGACAATTGGGAGCAGCACGTCGACATGATGGTCGACAGCGTCTACCGCAACGGCGGCCGCAGCTGCATCAACTGCACCAGCATCTACGCCAGCCGGCACACCAAGGAGATCGCCGAGGCGCTGGCCGAGAAGCTCGGCCCGATCGAGGTGCTGCCGCCCGACGACCCGAACGCCGGCCTGGCCGCGTTCACCATCGAGGGCGCCGCCAAGGCCATCTACGGCGCCATTGAGCGGAGCGTCGAGGCGTCGCCGCTGGTCACCAACATGACCGAGAAGTACGGCGACCGCCTGGTCGAGAAGCCGCCCGTGGCGTACCTCCGCCCCGTCGTGCTACACCACGCCTCGGAGGAATCGGAGTCGCGCAACACGGAGTACATGTTCCCGATGGTCAACGTCGTGGAGTGCCCGCAGGCCAAGATGCTGCGGGCGATGGAGTACACGCTGGTGGGCACCGCCATCACCGACGACGACGACTTCCGCTTCGAGCTGATCAGCTCCACCGAGATCGATCGGCTAAACCTCGGCCCGATCCCCACGCCGAAGCTCGACTGGCTGCAGCCGCACGAGGGGAACCTGATCGAGTTCTTGTACCAAAACCGGGCGTTGCAGCTGGCGTAGGGAACCGATGAACGATTAGCGATGAACAATGAGTGAAGCGTGTGACGGGCGACCGCCGGGCGACCTCAAGCAACGCACCAAGTCGTTCGCTGTACGCATCGTGAGGCTCTACGCCGCATTGCCGAAGGAAACCGCCGCTCAGGTAATCGGTAAGCAGCTTTTGCGATCAGGCACATCGGTCGGAGCACACTACCGCGAGTCTCAGCGGTCGCGTTCCTCGGCGGAGTTTGTCAGCAAAGCCGAAGTCGCTCTGCAGGAGCTCGAGGAATCCGATTACTGGATCGACCTCCTAGTCGAGTGCGAGATCGTCCCGGCTAAGCGACTCGCCGAGCTCAAGCAAGAAATCAACGAACTGTTGGCGATGCTTACCGCCACGGTAAAGACCATCAAGGGCAAGAAGAGGTAGGCCCGCCACCACCGGCTAACGGCTGTTCATCGTTCAGCGCTCCTACTTCATCGCCCCCGATGCCTGCGTTCGACTTCCACTGCCCGACGCGGATTGTCTTCGGACCGGGCAGGTCGTCGGACTTGGGCGGGCTGACCGCAGGGCTTGGTGTCTCGCGGGCCTTGGTTGTCTCCGACCCCGGCATTGAAGAGGCCGGGCACACGCAGCGGGCGACCGACTCGCTGCACGCCGCCGGGCTCCAGACGCTGGTCTTCGACCGGCTGCAAGAGAACCCGACTACCGACAACGTCGAAGACGGCCGGGCCGTCGCCGCCGATTACCGGCCGGACGTGATTGTCGCCGTCGGCGGCGGCAGCAGCATGGACTGCGCTAAGGGCATCAACTTCGTCCACTCGTGCGGCGGGCGGATGCAAGACTACTGGGGCGTCGGCAAGGCGACCGGCCCGATGCTGCCGATGGTCGCGGTACCCACCACCGCCGGCACCGGCAGCGAGGCCCAGTCGTTCGCCCTGATCTCCGACGCCGAGACCCACGCCAAGATGGCGTGCGGCGACAAGCGGGCCGCGTTCCGCTTGGCGGTGCTCGATCCCGAGTTGACGCTCACTCAACCCGCCCGCGTGACGGCGCTG
>JBCCQL010000332.1:0-4217 GCA_039024355.1 Planctomycetota bacterium | reverse complement strand
GGGGGGGGGGCGCTGGTGGGGGGCGTCCATCCCGGAGGGATCGACGGGCGGGAAGGCGCTGGCGCGGCGCCAGCTCTGCGGAGGAGCGAGCAGCAATTCCGGCGCCCAGTCTTCTGCCATGGTCGCTTTTCTAGGCGACTAGGCCGGGTTTGACAAAAATCTGCCTCGCGTCTGTGTTGCTCGTAGCGCCGGTTGCTTCTAGCGCCGGTTGCTCGTCGCGACGTGTTGGTCTTCGCCCGAATGGCGTGTGTTGGACCGCGGCGTTTGGTCGGCGCTTCACATCACGCGTTCGAGGATGGCGTTGTCCTGCGAGTCAGGAGACCATCGGTAGCACTCTGCCACGGCGTGGCTCTAGCTGGCTCATCTCGGTGTACGAAGTTCGGTAGGACGCAGCGCGTGCCGGAGCCACTGTTGTCGCTGGTAAGCGGCGCCCATGCGGCGTGTCTGCCAACAGGATCAGCGTCGCCGTGCATGGTTTTTCAGCACCCTCGGCAAAGCAGCTACGGACGTGCGGCACCCGACGAAACTGCCAAGCCTCGCTAACTCAGCACGTCAGGCGCGATTCGGCTTCCCGTTGGGCGTGTCGAGTATAATCGTGTCGTGTGTGTTGTCGATGAAGGCCCGGGAAAAAGCCGCGAAATTGCCTAGTCGACGCATCTCAACGCTCAACGCAATCGTGGATACCGCGTATAAGGTTTGCAGCCCGGCCGCCAGGAACGGCCGGCCGTCCACGACAGGATGCCGCCATCCAAACTGGGCCCGACCCGCCTGGCGTAGTTGCTGGCTCGCCAGCGTCGCTACCCGGGCACATCCCAAACAGCCCAGATAGCCAGCCCCGCCACGGTCCCGCCTGTTCCGGGACCAGCCCCGAGATGGACCCTGCCGTGCCGCTGACCGATGGTGAGCCAGTGCCCGTTGGCCGCGACGCCGCCGCCGCTGAGCTCGACCCTACGCAGTGTCGCATCAGTCTTCACGACACGGACTTATGGCGGTTGCCCGTTGCCGCCTTCGACGCCACCACCGGCCGGCTTGCATGGCAAAATCCGGCATTCGCCCAGCTTGTCGCGCAGGCGCCGGCCGCGGCCGCTGCGTTGGCGGTGCAGCTGCCAGAGGCGGTTTGCCGCGGCGCCCAAGACCGCGCCGTGTCGCCGGAAATACCTCGAGCCGCAGTGACGCTGGCTGCGCAGCCCTTCGACTTGCACGCCATGGATGGCCCCGGGCGGCGCCTGCTGTTGGCCCTGCCGGCGCCCGCCGGCACGCCCGGCTATGCGGGGCCGGAGCGAGGCGAAGCCGACAGCGTAACCGGCATCCCAGGCCGCCAGACGCTTGCCGCCGAGCTCGCCGAGCGGTTTCGGGACCGGCGCCGGCGGCCGTTTGCGTTGCTTTTTGTCGATCTAGACGGCTTCAAGCAGGTCAACGACTCGCACGGCCACCTCGCGGGCGATCGGACGTTGCGTGAAGCGGCGCAGCGGTTCCGCGGCGTTTTACGCGAGGGCGATTACGTCGGCCGGTTCGGCGGCGACGAGTTTGTGATCGTCGTAGACGGCCCAGCGATTCAGCCGGGCCTGGACGCCGTGGTCCAGCGGCTGCAGGCGGCCATGGCACAGCCGCTGCCAGGCGCCGGCACGCTGACCGTTTCTGCCAGCATCGGCTGGGCACGCTCGGCCGACGGGTTTGAGACGGTCGAGCAGATGATCGACGCGGCCGACCGTGACATGTACGCCCGCAAGCGTTCAGGCAGCTAACGGCAGGCGCCGATCGGCATTGTCCGGCGGCCGTCTTCTGCTGCGTCCGCCAAGATTGGCATCGCACGCCACGGGCGACTGGCGCACAATGCCGCCCAAACACCGTGGCGGCGGCTCAGGTTTGGCCGTCAAACCTGGGCGGGACCGGCCGCCACACGCGCAACCCCCCGCAAGGATGCAAGGGACCCTGATCATGAGGATCGCACGCGCAGCCATTGAGGGCGTCGACACACGGGGTCAGATCGCCGGCGGTTACCGTGCCGGTGGCCCGATCACCAGTGGCCCGATCACAGGCGCTCAGGAGCCGGGCAGCCGGGAGCCGGGCGGCCAGCTAGAAGTCGGCCCGCTGCCTACGGGCATTGGCGTTGTCGTCGGCGAGTCCGCCGCCCTGCGGGCAGAGCTGGCCACGCTCGTTGGCGAGACGCTGTTCGGCGTCCGCCTCGGCCGCCCGCTGAGGCAAGCCACCAACGGCCGCCCACCCGGCGAGGCCGCCATGCCAGCCGATGCGTTGGCGGGAGAGGTCGACGTCGCCGGCGGGGTCGGGCGCTTCCGGCTGCGACGCACCGCTGGCGGGGGCGAAGCCCGCTACAGCATCGCTGGCCTGGACGGCTCGAACGCGACACCGGACACGCTCCAGTCGATGCTGGGCGGCGTCTCCGCGGACACCGCCGCCCGCGTCTGTTTCTCCGGCCCCACCACCCACGATGACCTTGCTGGCCTGCTCGACGACCGTGTCGCACGCGACTTCCGCATGCTCTCGCAGGGCGTCGAGGGGCGCATGCTCTCGCAGGGCGTCGAGGGGCGACCTGGCAACGCGTACCGGTCCTTTGCTGAAACGCCCGGCGCTTCCGGCGGCGACGCGTTGTTTGCCCGCCGGGACCAGGTTGCCCATGAGATCGAACGCCGGCTGGCCGGCCGCCGCCGCGTGGGCGCCGAGCATGAAGCGCGGCTCAAGCGGCTGGAGGCCGAGCACGCAGAGCTGACCACCCGCCGGTCGACGCTCGCCCGGCAGCTCAGCTCCGTCGAGGCGGAGCTGGCGGAGGTGGCCTCGCGGCTCCGCTACCGGGCCATCGCCGAGCAGGCGGACCGCGACGCGGCGAAGCGAGAATCTGCGGACTGGCGGCCCAAGGTCGACCAGCTGGAAGACCAGATCGCCCAGTGGCGTGAGACCCTCGCCGAGCTCGAACAGCGCGAAGCCGAGGTGCGGTCCGAGCTGTCCATCATCCACCCAGACGACGCCGAGCCCAGCCTGCCGCTGGCCGATCAGCGGGCGGGCATCGCCGTGGCCCGGCGGTTGGTGGAGGACCTGGAGAGCGAGGTCGCCCGGCTCGCGCGGTCGGCGGCGTCGGACCTGTGCGTCTGCCGCGACGCCCACCCGCGGCTCAACCCGCTGGTCGATACGCTGGGCAAGCAGCTGGCGCGGCTTGAAGAGCTGTCGGACCAGCAAGACCGGGCGCTGCACGTCCAGGCGTTGCAGGCGGAGGCGGCGCACTTGGCCCGTTCGCAGGACGACCTGCGGAAGCAGATCGATCACCTGCTCGGCCGCCGGCAAGCCCTGTGGCGGACCACTCGGGCCCGCCCCGAGGGCCACGCACAGCCCGACGACGCGGCGGACTCTGGCGGCGAGGCGGCGGTCGGCGTGACCGCCGAGCGGCGCGTGGAGCTCGACGCACGGCAGGCGCAGATCGAAGGCGAGATCGCCGCGCTTGACGGGCGGCTTGGCGAGATGGAGGCCGAGCGCAAGGCGATTGCCTACAAGCGTTCGACGCTGCTGACGGACGCGTCGCTCGAAGCGTTGCAGGCCGAGCTGACCGACCTCGAAGCCCGCCTGCACGCCGGCGTCGCGGCCGTGGCGGAGCGATCGACCGAGCCGGCGCCGGGGCATGGGCGGGCGTCGGAGTGGCTGGCCAAGCTCGCCGACGGGCGGTTCAGCGGGCTCCGGCTGGTCGACGGCGGGCGCCGTGCCGTGGTGCTTGGCGCCCGCGGCGAAGAGTTCTCCGCCGAGTCGCTCACCCAGGCCGACCGGCAGCTTGTCGTGATGAGCCTGCGGCTGGCGTTGCTGGGCGGCATGACCCGGCGCGGGGCGCCGCTGCCGCTGGTCTTGGATGAGCCCTTCGCGGGCCTCGACGCGCGGCGGGCGGCGATCCTGGCCAACGTGCTGGACGACTTCAGCCGGCTGGGCGTGCAGGTGGTTGTGTTCACCGGCTGCCAGCCGGCGATCGACCGCTTCAAGGCGCTCGGCGCACCGCTGCTTAAGCCCGCGGCCCCCGTCCGCCGGCCGGCCGAGCCGAGGCCAGCGGTTGCCTGGCGTGTCGAGGAGCCCAGCGTGGCGCCGGCGCCGACAGCGGAGCCGGTCCAAGAGCAGCCCGCAGGCCCGCTGACTACCGTGCGGTCCGTTTCCCGGCACAGCGAGTACCTGTTGGCGCCGGGCGATCCGATTGACCGCTTCCCCGTGCCTATGCGGGACCGGGC
>JBCCQL010000331.1:0-4217 GCA_039024355.1 Planctomycetota bacterium | reverse complement strand
GGCGGGCATCGCTGTGGCGGCGATCGGCGGGATGCTCGCCCTGCGGCTCGCGCCGGGCGTCGGCCGGGCGACCGAGCCCACCGCGGCCTTGCTACGCCGGGCGGTGCAGGACGCTACGCCGGCGCCGGCTGCCTGACGGCGCGGTGCAGCGTGGCCAAAAGTCGCTGAGGGTGGCCCACCTCTGGCGGCCTAAAGATCGTTGTCGAGATTTGGCGATCTGCTGCGTACGGTGACAATCGCCAACAAGCACGCGTTGCCACGCTTCCGCCCGCCGGCGTCGTAAGTCGTTTGGCGTCGGTCGGCGGCCACAGAATTTGGCTGCGGATTGGCGCCAATCGGCAGCAAAAAACGCCGGCGGGCGGGGCAGCCGAACTGCCCGGCGAAAAAGACTGGGCCACGCCACGCTACGCGAGGCATTTGGCTTGGTGATTTGCCGGCTGCGTCGCGCGCTACTCGCCGATGGCCGCGAGCGCCTGCCGCGCCAGGCGGGCGATCCGCCCCTTGCCCGACGCGGCGAGGGACTCCAGCCGCGGCCGCGCCTGGGCGGCCGCCGGGCCGATCTTGCCCAGGGCCAGCACCGCCCGCTCCGCAGTGGCGTGGTCGGCGTGGTGCGTGGCTTTCTCCACGGCCCCGGCGTGGGCGGCGGCCGCCGGGCCGAGGCGCCCCAGCAGCGTGGCGGCCCAGTACGCGGCCGGCGCCGCGGGCGACGCGAGCAGCACGGCTAGGGCCTGCGCGTCGTGCAGTGCGGGCGGGCCGATCGCTTCCAAAGCCCCGACGCACCACTCGCCGGCGGCGCCGGCGCTGCTCATCTTCACCAAGGCCACCGCGGCCGGCGCCGCGGCTTCGCCCATCGCCGCGAGCGTCTGGGCGGCGGCGGTGCGGCCCTCTGGATCGCCCTGCAGGAGCGTTTGTGCGAGCTGCTCGGCGGTCACCACTCGCCCCCGCTCGGCGTGCTGGAGGAAGGGCCTTGGCCGTCGCCGGCCGGCGTGTCCGGCTCCACCAGCCGGCCGCCCGACAGCCGCAGCCGCCGGTCCATCGCCCCGGCCAGCTCGCCGCTGTGGGTGACGGTCACCAGGATCGACCCGCGTGCGGCGTTCAGCTCTAGCAGCAGCCGACCGACGTGCCGGCCCGTCTCGGCGTCGAGGTTGCCGGTGGGCTCGTCGGCCAGCAGCACCGCCGGGCGGCGGATCATGGCCCGGGCGATCGCCACACGCTGCCGCTCGCCGCCCGACAGCTCGGCGGGCCGGTGCGTGAGGCGCCCGCTCAGACCGACGCGGTCGAGCAACTCACGGGCGTGGTCTTGGTCCCGCGGGCCGGCGGCGCCCGTGGCCAGCAGCGGCGTCAGCACGTTCTCTAGCACCGTGCACTGCGGCAGTAGGTGGTGGTCCTGGAAGACGAAGCCGATGTTGGCGCCGCGGAACGCCGGCAGCCGGTCGTCGGGCAGGGCGAACGGGTCTTGCCCGTTCACAGACAGCCGGCCGGCGGTGGGCCGGTCCAGGCAGCCCAGGATCGCCAGCAGCGTGCTCTTACCCGAGCCGCTGGGCCCCACCACCGCCAGGCTCTCGCCCGCGGCCAGCCGGAGCGAGACGTCCTGCAGCACCCGCAGCGGCTCGGCCGGCGTGGGGTAGCTCTTGCAGAGGCCCGTGGCGGTCAGCTCCGCGGTAACGGGCTGTGCGGCGACGGACCCCGTGGCAACGCCTGTCGAGGCAGCGCCTGTGCCGGCGGCGTGTTGGGCGATCGGTTCGGCCATGCCGGGATTGTCCCCCGCGGCTTTCGACGCGTACAAGCCCCCGGCACTCGACTGCTAACGCCCCGGGCTGCGAACGCCCCGGGCCGCCAAAGACACAGCGCCCGCTACCCGTCGGCCACCACGCCCAGCGACGCCAGCAGCCCCAGCGACCCCACGCCGTAGAACGAGTATTCGACGTCCACGGCCTCGTCCCACGCCGCGGCCAAGAACCCGCCGGCCGGCTGGTCCACGGACCGGACGAAGCGGAGCACCTCCGGCAGGTCGACCTCCTCCGCGGCGCCGAGGTCCGTCAGCGTCAGCAGCCCGGTGAAGGTGCTCAGCAGGTCGGCGATGGGGATGGCGGTGTTGGCCCGCAGGCCGCCCTCGTCGCACTGCTGATCGCACAGGAAGTCGATCACGCCGTCGGCGACCGGGCCCAGCAGATCGCCCGCGCCGTGGCCCTCGCCCAAGAGCTTCAGCAGCCCGACGGCCGCGGCGGTTGGGTTGACGCCGCCCCGCCGCATGGGCCGGATCTCGACAAAGCCGCCGTCGTCCCGCCGCTGCGACAGGACGAACTCCGCCAAGCGGCCCGGCTGGGGGATGGGCGTCTCGAGCAGCTCGAGCGTCAACGCCGACAGGAACGAGTAGTAGGTGCTGCTGGCGGCGCCCTCGGGGCTTTTGGCGTAGCCGCCGTCGTCGCGGCGGAGCGACTCGATCATGCCGGCCACGTTGCCACGCCACGCCGGCGGGGCGGCCCCCATGGCCCGCACTCCGGCCGCCATCTCTAGCAGCTGGGCGGCGAAGACCAGCGAGAACAGGTCGACCACGTGCGCCTGCGTGGCGGTGCGTGTCTGCAGGAAACCCGCGACGCGGCCCCCCACGTCTGCGTCGAGCCGGTCGAGCAGCGCCAGCGACCGGACCGCGAAGCCCGTGTAGTACAGGTCGCTCTGGCCGTCGCGTCCCGGAAAGCCGCCGTCGGCGTTCTGCCGGGCGAGGAAGAAGCCCGCGTGCCGGTCGCGCAGCGTAGCGGGCAGGCGGCCCAGGCCTTCCGCCAGCCGCACCGTCAGCGAGACGAGATACGGCGATGGCGTCGGCATAGCTAAGGTCGGGGCGTCTCGGATCGGTCAGCCCGTGGCGAAGGGCCGCAGCTTGTCGGCGACGCCCTCCGGGATGGCAATCGACCGCGGTGGCTGGCCGGGGACGATCCGGCAGCAGACGCTGGTCATCTGCCCGGTCGCGATCTCGGCGCCGGCGAGCGAAAACCGGAAGCCGTACGCGATGCTCTTCGTACCGAGCTTGGCGACGCTCACGGCGATCTGCAGCTCATCGGCGTAGCGGGCCGGCGAGCGGTAGTCGCACGCGGCATTGACTCGGGGGAAGCTCACCGCGGCGCCGTCCCCGCCGTCGTCTTCGCCGTTCTGGCCGCCGCTGCTGAGGAAGATGCTCAGGCCAACCGAACGCAGCATCGCGTGCTCGGCCGCCTCCATCCAGCGGAAGAACGCCGAGAAGTGGGCGATGCCGGCCATGTCGGTGTCGGCAAACTCGACCAGCCGGCGGGTGCAGAACGGCTCGCCCATGGCGTCACAAGCCTTGGCTGATCGTTGGGCGGAACCGTCTAGTCACAAGCCGAGTGAGCGCAGGCACGCGGGACGTCGACGGATTCCGGCGGCACGCCGATCAGTCGCCGACGTACGGCATCAACGCCATGAAGCGGGCCCGCTTGATCGCCTTCGACACGGCGTGCTGGCTAGCGGCGTGGCAGCCGCTCTTGCGGCGGCTGACGATGCGGCCGTGCCGGTTGGTCAGCTTGCTGAGCAGGTCGAGGTCTTTGTAGTCGACGTACATCGGCTGCGGCTTGACGCCATCGACGAACAGCGGGTCTTTCTTCGGTGTCTTGACCTTGTTGCGGCGCTTGGCAGGGCCTCGGCTTCGTCTTCTGGGGGGTGGCACGGCTTGCCTCGCAAAGGGTGAGAGCGGATAACGCTCGATCGTGGCTGTCCCCGCATTCTACTGCCCGCCAGCGACGCCGCAAGAGAGCACCGACTTGCCCCGCCACGCGGCAGAGCAGCCGGCAAGCCTGGCATCCGCCGGGCGGTACGCACGGGCGCCTACGCCGCGGTGAGCCGCCGATACAGTGCGATGGTCTGCTCCGCCATGCGGGCGGACGTTCGCTGCGTATGCACGGCGTCTCGGCCCGCCATGCCGTGCCGAGTCGCGAGCTCCGGACCGCAGAGCAGCTCGGCGAGCCGCTCTGCAAGATGAAGCGGGTCCTCGGGGCGGTGCAGCAGCCCGCCGCCTGTTTCGGCAACCAGCTCCGGGAAGGCCCCGTGCTCCGGCAGCACCACCGGCGTGCCCGCCGCTAGGGCCTCGATCGCCGGCAGGCCCTTGCTCTCGCGGTAGACGGTGGTGCTGCCGGAGCACGGGGCCTTCCCGGAGCTGGTTGCCGAAACAGGCGGCGGGCTGCTGCACCGCCCCGAGGACCCGCTTC
>JBCCQL010000330.1:0-4224 GCA_039024355.1 Planctomycetota bacterium | reverse complement strand
GCCTGCGCGGGCGCCCGCAGCGATTTGTCGCGTGTCATGCCGTAGGCCTCGGTCAGGGCGATAGCCGCGATGCCGTGGGCGTAGAGGTTGCCGCCGCGGTCGGTCCACGCGGCGCCGCGCTCGCCCGCTTGGCCAAGCCGCACCAAGGCCTTTAGCCCACGGTCCACGGTCCGGCGGTGCCGGCCCTGCTTGTGGGTTTGGCCGGCGCCCAGGTACGGCAGCAGCGCTAGCCCGGTGCCCGACACCAGCGAGTCTAGGTACGGGTCTCCCTGCCCGGGCACGCGGGCCGGGTTGGCGCAGCGGCCCCGGCAGCGGTGCCGGTCGTGCACCAGGCTCCACGTGCCGTCTGGGTTCTGGTGCTCGGCGATCCAGTTCAGCGCGTCGGCCACAGCTTCTTCGCTCGCCTGGCTGCCGCCGTTCTTGCGGACCAGGGCCGCCCTCGCCATGCGGCCGCGGCCGGTGGTGCCCGTGCCGTCGAAACCGGGGTCGGTCGTCGGCGTCGACGCCGGCGCGGGCGTCAACGCCAGGTCCGACAGCTCCGTGAAGCTGGGGGCGGCCGTCGCGTCGCTGAACGGCGAGAAGCTGACGTCCTCCAGCACCACGTCCGTGTCGGGCTGCTCCTGGAACTCGATGGGGTCGGTCTCCAGCACCTCGGCGTCTAGCAGCATGTCAGGGACGTCCTGCAGGTCGTCCAGGTCGTTGGTGCTGGGCTCAGACGGCAGCAGGTTGGCTACGAGGTCCGGCTCTGCACGGAGGGACGCCAGCGCCAGGATCAGCAGCAGCAGCAGGTGCACGGCCAAGCTGGCGAGCCAGCTAGGACTCTCCGCTAGTAAGCCACGGCCGGCCGGCGTGGGCGCCGCGTCGACGCCGCTCAGGTGGACGCCCGGCGGGGGCGTGCTCTCGACCGGTGCGGGCGGCCCAGCAGGGGGTGGCGGTGTTGGCGCCGCCCCGGGGGTAACCGTGGGGGCCGCCGGCGGTGTTGGCTTCGGCTTGGCTTTGGCTTTCGCCTTCGCGGCGGGGCGTTTGCCGGCGACGCTGCCGGCTACGTGGCTGGGCGCGTTCGCTGCGGCGGACCCATCTCTGGCGCCGGCTGCCGCGGCAGGGCTCTCCACGGGCGCCGAGTTGTCGGGCGGAGTCGCCATGCGTGTGTGCAGTGTGTACCGGCGGTGAGCAGTGTCCTACGCGACCACCCCACTGTCGCGGCGCCGATAGCCCGTTGCCTGTCCCAAAACACAAGAAGACGGGCGATAGGCGGGTCAAACCCGTCGGCCGCTGCCTCTTCTTCATGGTAGCACTCGCGAGAAAACGGGGCGAATTCCTTGGCGTTGCCGGCAGACATGAACGGGCGGCGGGCAGCGTTGTCCGCCCCTGCCGGTGGCCGCCGGCCTGTTTTTGCCCCCAGTCCGGCACGCACCTATAATCCGTCGCACGCAGCAGCGAAGGCTGCACAACCGGCGATTCCCAGAGGCACACGGCATGCTCACCCACCGATCGCCACGCCCCGGATGCGACCGGCCACAGCCGGCACGGCGGTCGATCGGGAATGCGGCCCTGCTTGTCGCAGCCGCGGCGGGCGTGGTGACCAGCGGGTCGCCTGCCGTGGCCGCCGATGCAGACCAAGCGGCGCCGGCGGCCGCCCAAGCCGCCGTGCAATTGGTGCCTATCCGCCTGCCGCTCGCCGGCGACGACGACAGCCTGTACCGCGGCGTGATCCAGCGGGCGGTCGATCAGCTGCGGCAGCTGCCGGGCCCCGCCGGCGGCCGGCCGACGCTGGTGCTCGAGCTAGAGGTCGACCCACGCGTCGACCCGCCCGACGGGCGCGGATCGCAGTTCGAGCGTGTGCTCGCGCTGGCGAACTACTTGGGCAGCGATCAGCTAGCCGGCGTGAAGACCGTGGCCTACGTGCCGCAGACGGTCAAAGGCCACGGCGTGCTGCTGGCCGTAGCGTGCGAAGAGATCGCCATGGCGCCCGACGCCGAGCTGGGCGAGGCGGCCATCGATGAACCGGCCGACAAGCCTGTGGGCATCGGGCTAATCACGTTCTACCAGCAGCTGGCCGAGGCCCGGCGGACGGTGCCGACGGCCGTCGCCGTCGGCTGGGTCGACCGCCAGGCGGAGGTCTACCGCGTCGAGAGCGAGGACCGCATCGACCTGGTGCTGGGCCGCGACCTGCCCGCCCTGCAGAAAGAGCGGATCATCGTCAACCAAGAGCTGCTGGCGCCGCGTGGCACGCTGGGGCTACAGACCGGCCGGCAGGGGCGGGAGCTGGGCTTCGTCAAATACCTGGCGGCCGACCGCGCGGCGCTCGCCCGGGTGCTGGGCGTGCCGGCCCCGTCGCTCGAGCAGTCGCCCGCCCTGCTCCGCGAGTGGTCGCCCGTCGTGATCGACATCCAGGGCCCCGTCACGTCCCGCACGGTCCGGCAGGTCGAGACGCTCATCGGCGAAGAGATCGGCAAGCGGGGCGCCAACTGGATCGGCCTGCGGATCGATTCCTCGGGCGGCGACCTCGAGTCGTGCATCCGCTTGGCTGCCACGATCGCCGAGCTCGAAGGCAGCGAGGTCCGCACCGTGGCGTACGTGCCAGTAGAAGCGGGCGGCGCCGCGGGCCTGGTGGCGCTCGCCTGCGACCAGCTGGTGATGCACCCCGAGGCGACCGTCGGCGGCGGCATCCTGTCCAAGCAGGCAGAGGGCGACCCTGGCCCTGCGGAGCTCGAACCGGCGCCCGGCGGCGATGAAGATGACAACGAGGGTGACGATAAGGATGTGGCCCCTCAAGACGGGCCCGACGCCGCGGCCGAAGTCGAAGGTGACGACGCCTTTGACCCACCGGCAGTTGAAGCCCCGGCGGTCGAGCCAGCAGACGCCCCAGAAGGTGAAAACGGCGGCCCGAACGACAACGCCCCCAAGCCCGCCCGCAGGCTCCCGCCACGCCAAGACGACGCCGCGCTCGCGGAGGACGCGGCCGAGCCTGCCGCAGAGCAAGACAGCGAGGCGGCGGCCGCCGCCCTGGCGATCCGCGAGACCCTGGCGCCCGCCACGGACCGCACCGCGTCGCTGCTGACCGCGCTGGTGGACCCGGACCTGGCCGTCTTCCGCTACACCAACCGCGAGACGGGCGAGCGGCGGCTGCTGAGCCGGCAGGCCGCCGCCGAGCTGCCCGACGCCGCCGCCTGGCGGCAGGGCGCCAAGATCACCCGGCGGGGCGAGTCGCTGAAGCTCGACGCGGAGTCGGCCACCGACCTGGGCGTGGCCTGGCAGGTGGTCGAGGGCTTCGACGAGCTGAAGCGGCTGTACGGCTTCGAGGCCGACCCCCGCACCGCGACGCCGAACTGGGCCAACGAGCTGGTGACGGCCCTCGCCTCGCCGCAGCTGGCCATGCTGCTGCTGCTGATCGGTTTCATCGGCATCTACGTCGAGCTGAACATGCCGGGCGTCGGCTTCGGCGGCTTCATCGCGGCGGTCGCCTTTGTGCTGTTCTTCTGGAGCCGCTTCACCGCGCAGACGGCCGGTTTGCTCGAGGTGATGCTGTTCCTCACCGGCGTCGTATGCATCCTGATCGAGCTGCTGGTGCTGCCCGGCTTCGGCATCTTCGGCCTGGGCGGCACGCTGCTGGTGCTGGCCTCGCTGGTGCTGGCCAACCAAACGTTCTGGCTGCCCGAGACCGAGTCGCAGCTCGACGAGCTGCGCACGTCGCTGGGCACGGTGGCGGGCGCGTTTGTGTCGTTCTTGGTGGCGGGGGTGTTGATGCGCCGGTACCTGCCGTCGACGCCGCTCTTCCGCCAGATGACGCTGGCGCCGCCGGCCGGCGCCGACAAGATCGAGCAAGACAACCGCGAGGCCGTGGCAGACTACGCCTACCTGGTGGGCATGACGGGCGTGGCCGCCACGGACCTGCTGCCGGCGGGCAAGGCCGAGATCGACGGCGAATTGCTTGACGTTATCGCCGAGGGCGATATCGTCGATCGCGGCGCCGAGGTCGTTGTGGTCAAGGCCAGGGCCACACGCATCGTCGTGCGTGCCACGCGTGGCTGACAGTTTGTGCCGGCACGCCGATCTGGCGCTGCGGCCGCCAACTCCCAACTCCCAACTCCCAACTCCCAACCGGCAACTGCCGCCCCAACCTGCACCTCGGACCTCCGACACACCATGCCGACGCCGCCGCTGGCGATCAACGTGATAGGCCCGGTTGAGACCGCCATCCTGCTGGTGGTGGTCGGGGTGGCG
>JBCCQL010000329.1:0-4233 GCA_039024355.1 Planctomycetota bacterium | reverse complement strand
GGGTGGACCTGCACGGACAGCGTCCGGCACGCGTCCAGCAGCTTGAACAGCAGCGGGAACTGGGTGCGCGGCTCGCCCCCGACCGTTGCGTGCCGGCCGAAGACTTCCGGGCCGTGGCTGCGTACCAAGCCGCCGAGCGTGGCGCCGGCCAGGGGGCCGCCGACAACAACGGACTGGCCGTCGGGGTGATCGACCAGCTCCCAGCTCTCGGCGTAGTCGTCGCCCTCGCCGAGCGGCTTGCCCAGCATCGTGCCCAGCCGCCGGCCGCCCCAGAGGTACCGCTTGAGCAACGGCTGGAAGGTGAGCGGCTGCATCGCGGGCCTCGGCTCGGGTGGGTGGGCCTTCTTCGGGCTGGTATTATCGAGCCGGGCGGCGTACTCCGCTAGGCGGCCCGCAACGCGTGGCCGTCGCGGTTGCGTGGGAAGGACGCGATCGCCCCGCCCCACGCCTCCCGCCCTGGCTCGCCCTCCAACCTCATTCCACCGCCACCCGCCCCGGCCCGCCGACGCTCGTGCCACGCACCTCCGACGCAGACCTGTTCGAGAGCTCCAAGATGTCCTTCGGGGAGCATCTAGACGAGCTGCGTGGCGTGCTGATCAAGGCGTTGATCGCGACCACTATTGGCGTTGCGATCGGCTTTTTGCCGCCGGTCAGCAAGTGGGTAGTCGGCTCGATCCAGGCGCCGCTGCGGGCGGAGCTGAAGCAGTACCGCGTGGAGCAGGCGTTGATCGACTTCGAGGCGTACGCCGCCCAGCGGGCCCGCGACGGCCTTCCGATGTCGGAGGAGGAGCTTCGGCGTGCCCGGCAGCAGGCGGCCTTGGGGCTCAAGCCGCAGGTCCAGTGGTTTGACGCCGGCGAGCTGCTCGGGGCGCTGCGGTCACGCGGTCTGGCGCCGCCCGGCGGCGAGGCCGTGGGCGGCGCCGCCCCGGACCAGCCGCTCGTGCCGCTCACCGTTTTTTCCGAGGGGGACCGCACGCGGACCATCGGCACCAGCCCCATCGACGGCTTCGCCGTGTACGTGAAGGCGGCGATCGTCGTGGGCGTTGTGCTGGCGAGCCCGGCGATCTTCTACTTCTTCTGGTCGTTCGTCGCGTCCGGCCTGTACGCCGAGGAGCGGCGGTACGTCTACATCTTCGCCCCGTTCAGCCTGGGGCTGTTCTTGCTGGGCGCGGGGGTCGCGTTCTTCCTGGCGCTCGGCTATGTGCTGGACACGCTCTTCTGGTTCAACCGCCTGCTGGATATCGACCCGCTGCCGCAGATCAGCGCGTGGCTCAGCTTTGCGTTGCTGCTGCCGCTGGGCTTCGGCGCCGGTTTTCAGCTGCCGCTGGTGATGCTGTTTCTAGAGCGGATCGGAGTCTTCTCGGCCGAGCAGTACCTGGCCTCGTGGAAGCTGGGCGTGCTGGTGATTGCCGTGGCGTCGATGCTGCTGACGCCGTCCGATTGGCAGAGCATGGTGCTGCTGGGCGTGCCGATGACCGCGCTGTACTTCGGCGGCATCGCCCTGTGCCGGTACCTGCCGCGGCGGAAGACGCCCTTCGGCGCCCCCGTTGCCTGACGCCGGCGGCTGATGCTTGCAAGGCCGGCGCGGGCGTTCTACGGCATCGCTACCTGCAGCGGCTTCGCCTCTGCCGCCTTGCGCTTCAGCGGCTTGATGCCGGTGAGCTCCCACTCCGCCTCGCCCGCGGTCACGCGGACCGTGTAGCGTGACAGGGCGCGGAAGACCGGCGGGGTGAAGCGGCCGCCGCGGATGCGTAGCGTGTAGAGCACGTCGCCCAGCTCCTCGTCGACGACCTGCACCACCGGCCCGCCCCACGCGGCGTCGTCGGCGCCGGCGATCTTGAGCGTCGGCAGGTACGCCTGCGGCGCCCGGCGGTAGTTGTCTGTCTGGTCGATGGTGATCGGCCAGCCGCGGAACTGCTGGGCGCCGGGCTCGCGGACGTCGACGTGCCGCGGCCAGCACTCCATGGTGATCTGCCGCGTGGGCTTGTTGAAGCGGACGATGCCGTAGCCCGCCGCGCGGAAGTTGCCCGGCGCCGGGTTCGCGTACGCGTGCATCGTCACTTTGTTGCGGAAGCCGTCGTAGTAGCGGCCGGTGAACGGGAGCGGGCTGGTGGCGTCGCGGGCCTGGGGCGGTTCGAGCGGCCACCACCAGCGGCCGTAGTAGTTGACGATCGACGGCACGCAGAAGCTCCAGCCGGCGTCGCCCCACTGGGTGACGCCGTGGTGGATGACCGTCGCCAGGTGCTGGTCGCCGGCGATGTGGAACGCGTACGCCTTGCGCATGGCGCGTAGCGCGCGGTTGCGGCCCGCCTGGGGCCAGCCGTTGGAGTCCATGTCGGCCATCAGGCGGCTGTCGCTCTTGCCGTGGATGTGGGCGCCGCCGGCAAAGATGGTCTGCGACAGCACGCACTTGATCGCGGCGCCGTCCCAGTCCTCGCCCCAATCGCGCAGGAACCGCAGCTGCCGCTCGCCAAGCAGCACGGCCTCGGGCACGTCGATCGATTGCGGGTCGTAGCCGGGGTTCTGGATGTGGTCGGGCCGCGTGCCCTGCTGCGGCACCATGCCCATGGGGCCGGTCTTGAACTTGCGGTCTTCGATAATGGCGAAGTCGATCCCGCCCACACGAAGCCGGGTGAAGTAGACGCCGATGCCCTGCCCCACCGGCTCGGGGTCGACCGGGTCGGGCAGGTGGGCGGTCTGGGCCCGCTCCACCATCTTCACGTACGCGGCGGGCATCTCGTAGCCGCCATCGGCGGCGCCGCCCGCGCCGGTCGACTTCCGCCCGCCGGCGCCCCACAGGTTGCCCTGCCCCACGTCGTGGTCGTCGGGGATGCAGACCGTCGGCCGGTCCTTGATGATCTCGCCGAACTGCCGGCCGAACAGCAGCCACGCGGCGTAGTGCCGCTTGTGGTCGTAGCTCTGGTCGCCGGAGAAGAAGAGCAGGTCCGGGTCCTGCGCCTGGACGTTGCGGACGATGTCTTCGCGCATGCCGCGGTCGCGGTTGGAGTTGCCGGTGAAGGCGGCCACCACCACCGTTTCTTTGTCGGCCGGGTCCGCCCGCAGGGTGCCCTCGTACGCGGCGCCGCCGGCGTGGGTGACGCGGTACTTGGCGGCCCGGCTGTTGTCGTAGCCCTCCACGCGGAAGGTGGTCATCCAGTGGCGGGTGTCGACGGGCTGCGTCGCCATGTCGACCCAGCCCGCGCCGCGGTCGATCTGCAGCGTCACGTCGCGCGGCTCGCCTTCGCGAAGCGGGTACAGCTGCGCAGACAGCTTCAGCACGCCCGCCTCGGCCGTGTACAGGCAGAAGCAGATGACCCGGTCGCGCGGCACGTCGGGGATCACCAGCTTCGGCGAAGGATCGGTGTAGTACGGCTTGTCGACCTTCGCCGGCCCAGCGGCACGCAGCGCGGCGGCCTCTTCGGCCGTCAGCTCCGCCGCCGCGGCGTGGCCCTGTAAGCATGCCGATACGCCTAGCAACAGCAGCAGGCGTGCGGCGCATGTTGTGAATTCGGTCATCGTTGCCCGTGCGTTGGTTGTTGGTGTTCTTGTTGGGTGCTGCCTCGCTCGAAGCGTCAGCAGGCCGATTCGCGTGTTTCCGCGTCATTCGCGGGCTCACTCGCTTCCTGTCACGCCTCAGCCCGCCGGCGTGTCTTCGCGTCGCTCGCCGTACCACAGGTCCAGGCCGTCGCGCTTGGCAAACGTCTGCCGGCCAGACCGCAGCATCGCCCACAGCGGCTGCAGCATCTCCCGTACGGTGTGCGTCCGCAGCTTCCGGCCGGAGGTGATCACGCGGTCCCGCACAATCACAAACCGGCCGAGCTTCTTGAGCTCGGTGCTCAAGCTTACCTCCTCCGACGCGTACAGCCGGGGGTCAAATCCGCCGGCTTGGTGGAAGGCGTCGCGTGTTGCGAAGACGAAACACCCGGCCGCCAGCCGCAGGCCAAAGTAGATCGGCATGAAGACCGCCGCCAAGACGCGCGGCACGAGCGGCGCCGTGCCCTCGAACTCTACGCGGGCGCCGCCGCCAACCGCCCCGCCCTCCAGCGCCGCGATGGCGCCGCGGAGCACGGCCGGCGTCAGCTGCGTGTCGGCGTCGACAAACACCAGCCAGTCGCCCTCCGCCTCGGCCGCGCCGGCGTTCCGTGTGGCGGCGATCTGCCGGTGCGCGACGCTCAGCACCCGGGCGCCGTGCTGCTTGGCGACCTCTGCCGTGCCGTCGGTCGAGGCGTCGTC
>JBCCQL010000328.1:0-4277 GCA_039024355.1 Planctomycetota bacterium | reverse complement strand
TGGCGAGCTGCAGCGCCTTGCGGGGCATGCGGTAGCCGTAGTCACGCGGCTTCTTGGCGAAGATGTGCCCGCCGCCCCGCCGCACGCCGCTGCGGCGGTGGCCAGCCCTGGCGTTGCCGGTGCCCTTTTGGCGGTACAACTTCTTGGTAGAGCCGGAGACCTCGCCCCGCGACTTGGTTTTGTGCGACCCCTGCCGGGCGTTCGCCTGGTACATCACCACCGCGTCGTGCAGCAGCTGCTTGTTCACGCGGTCGGCAAAGTCGGTGGGTTCGACGTTGTACGTCCCCACTTTGTTGCCTTTGCGGTCGTGGATGGTGAGCTTTGGCATGACGCGTCGGGCCGGTCGGCCGATGGAACTTCGCTGACGGTGTTTCTACTAGGCCCCGTGTTTATGTTGGGCCCTTCGCTTCTATCGGGCCCTGTGCCGCGCGGGCGCCGGGTTGGCCTACAGCTTGTTTGTTTTGCGGATCACGACGTAGCCGCCCTTGGGGCCCGGCACCGCTCCGCGGAGCAGCACCAGGTTGTTCTCGGCGTCGACACGCACCACGGCTTGGTTGCGCACGGTGAGCTGCTTGTTGCCGTACTGGCCCGCCATGCGGATGCCCTTGAACAGGCGGCTTGGGTAGGCGCTGCAGCCGGTGCCCCCGGCGTGGCGGTGGCACTTCTTGACGCCGTGGCTGGCACGCTGGCCGGCGAAGTTGTGCCGCTTCATCGGCCCAGAAAAGCCGCGGCCCTTGCTGGTGGCCGTCACGTCCACGCGGCCAACGTCGGCCAACGCCTCGACGGTAATCTTGCCGCCCACGGCTAGCTCGCCGGGGTCGCCACGCAGCTCGCGGATGAACCGCTTGGGCTCGCAGCCGGCTTTCGCCTGCAGCTCGACGCCGGCCGCCGACCGCGACTTCGACCGCTTGCTTTCTAGCTTCGCAACATGGCCACGCTCGCTGCGGCTCGCCAGGCGGCGGGGCTTGTCGAGGTAGCCAATCTGCACGGCTGCGTAGCCGTCACGCTCCTGAGTGCGGAGCTGAAGCACATCGCATGGGCCGGCGTGCAAAACCGTGACGGGGATCACTTTGCCCGATTCGTCGTACACCTGCGTCATCCCGACTTTGCGGCCGAGGATGCCTACAGCTTGTGTGTCGTTGGCCATGCCAAAACTCTCTACTGACGATCGGCGGTGGTTCGCGTCTCGGTCTGCCTCGCGGGAGACACGCGGCTTCGCCCCACTGTGGGAGCTAGCCCCGGCTTGCCCGTCGGCGTCCAGTCATGAACTCTGATGGGTGCTTTATCGGAGGCCCGCCAAAGCCGCCCGCTCTCGCGGCAAGCCCAGCGGGCAGCTGCTGCTTATCCTGCGTTCGCTTTGATCTTGATGTCGACGCCGGCCGGCAGGCTCAGCTTGTTCAGCGCCTCGATCGTCTTTGCGGTCGCCTGCACAATATCGATCAGCCGCTTGTGGGTGCGGATCTCAAACTGCTGGCGTGACTTCTTGTTGACGTGTGGCCCGCGTAGCACCGTGTAACGCTCGATCCGAGTCGGCAGCGGGATAGGCCCGTGCACGACCGAGTTGGTCCGCTTCGCGGTGTCGACGATCTCTGCCGCACTCTGGTCGAGTGCCGCGTGGTCGTACGCCTCCATGCGGATGCGGATAATCTCTTGAGCGGACGCCACAGTAATCGCCTTCTACCGGAATCTGTTTCGCTGCCGCTTGTGTCCCCGGGCGAGGGGCCCCGGAGTTGAACCGCGGGAAGTTGCCACCCGAGGAAGCGTTTGGCGGCACCGCGTCACCTTGAGCGAGGCGGCCATCACTCGGTCGGCCCTCCCGCACAGCGGAGAATCGCTAAAAGTATGGCTGGTGGGCGTAGGTGTCAACCGGGGCACGGCCGATTGGGCCGAAGTCAGAGAAATTCGCCCGTGGGCCCATCGGATAGGTTTCGCTAACCGGCGCCGCCATCGGGCTGGTCCGCAGGCTTGCCGCCGGCTTACCCCGCCAGCAACGCGATGAGTTGCCTGCCGCCGAGGCCAACCGCCAGAAGCAGGACAAGCCCGCCGAGCACGTTCAGAACCACGCCGTTGCGGTGCCGCCCGAGAAGTGACCGGCGGTTGACGGCGACCAGCAAGAAGGCCACCACCAGTGGCAGCAGCAGGCCGTTGGCGGCTTGGGCGACGACGATAATCTGCCGCGGCGTGCCGCCCAGCGTGCCGGCCAGCAGGGCGCCGATGCCGGCCACCGCGATGGTTGCCCCGCGTGCCGTGCGGCCAGAAGGCCCCGGCAACGCCCCGGCCGCGACGTAGCCGGCGGCCAGCGGCGCGGTCAGGGCGCTGGTCAGCCCCGCCGCCGCCAGCCCGGCGGCAAACAGGCTGCGGCCCGCCGGGCCGAGAAGCGGCTCGAGCTGCAGGGCCAACTGGCCGACACTGGCCGGCGGCGTGGCTTGGCCGTAGAACGCCGCGGCGGCCGTCGCCAAGATTGCCACGGTCACGCCGCCGCCCAGGCCGACGGCCAGCAGCGTGTCGAGCCGGGCAGCGGCCAGTTGCGGGCCAGGGTGTGCCTCGGCCGGCCAGCGTTGCTGCACCGCCGTGGCGTGCAGGAACAGGTTGTAGGGCACAACCGTGGTGCCCAGCAGGGCGAGCACCGTCAGCGTCGCCCCGGCGGGCAGCCGGAAGGCCAGGGCGCCGCGGGCCACGTCCTCGGCGTCGGGCCCCGCCATGGCGGCGGTTACCAGGAACGCCACGCTCATGGCGAGCACAACCGCTATCAGCACGCTCCGCAGCCGGCGGCTAATCTGGCCGGCGGCCAGCACCGCGGTGACCGCCACGCCGAGTAGCGCCGCGCACGGCCTGGCGCCGAGGCCGGTCAGCACCTCTAGCCCCGTGCCGGCGCCGATCAGGTTGCTGGTCTGGTACGCGGTGTTGCCCAGGACGATGGCCGTGAGCACCAGGGCCATCGCCGTGCGTCGCGCCCAGGGCGTGGGCGCCGCCTCGCGGATGGCTTCGGCCAGGCCCCGCCGGGCGATCAGCCCGGTGCGTGCCGCCATCTCTTGCACGACGACCGCCGCGGCCGTCGACAGCACCACCGCCCACAGCAGGGCGAAGCCGTAGTTTGCCCCGGCCAGGCTGGCTGTGGTCACGGTGCCCGGGCCGATGAACGCGGCGGTCACCAGCAGCCCCGGCCCCGGGCGCCACCGGGGCGGTCGCTCGGCCGACCGCTCGGCCGGTGACTCCGCGGCGTGGCCGGCCGGCTTGGTGCTCATCGGTCGATGCCGGCCTCGGTCAGCAGGTACACGGCGAAGGTCGCCAGCCAGTGCTCGCCCTCGTAGTGGCCGCTGAAGACGTAGTCCATGCCGGCGGCTGTGTGCTCGGCGACCGATCGCTCCAGCACCGGCCGGCGTGGGTCGTCCTCGGCCAGGGCGGCCAGCACGCCGTTCTGCGTCCACGCGCGGGACAGGTTCAGCCCCACCAGGTGCACCAGCTTGCCGTCGGTCACGTCGGAGACCACCGCCGGCCGCAGCAGCGTGGCGGCGGCGGAGTCCTCGTCGCCGATGCCCGGCAAGAAGCCGTGCAGCCAGGCGCCGAACTCGGCCGTCGGCAGCACCCGCCGCATCAGGTCGGCCTCGTTCCAAGCGGCGGAGAAGAAGTCTTCGCCGGACGGCTCGTAGCGGGCCGGGTAGTTGCGGTCGCCCAGGTACTTCTCGCGGCAGAAGGCGACCACCTGCGCCTCCAACTCGGCGTCGCCCACGCTGCGGGCGTAGTCCAGCGTCTGGCCCAGGGCGAAGGCCGTGTCCGGGTGGACGCCGGTGCGGATCGGGTAGGTCAGCCGCGGCAGGTAGTCCTGCGTCAGGGCGACGATGCGGCCCTCCAGCGGGCGGAGGTTGTCTGCCCACCGCTGCGCGTCCGCGTCCTGCCACCCGCGCAGCTCCATGGCCAGCCGCAGCGTCCAGGCCCAGCCGTACATCCGCTCGAAGCTGCGGTGCTCCTTCTCGTCGAAGTAGGCGGCCTCGACGGCCAGCTTCTCGGCCGTGAGCTGCTCGTCGAGGAGCTTGCGGGCCGCGGCGGCGGCCGGGGCGTCCGGGTGGGTGCGGGCCAGCCGGACCAGCATCCAGTGCCCGTGGACGGAGGAGTGCCAGTCGAACGAGCCAAAGAAGACCGGGTGCAACGACCGCGGGCTGCGGACCGAGCTGAGGCCCGTCATCACGTGCGAAGGCTTGTTGGGGAACTCGCGTGGGATGCCGTCCAGGGCGAGCCGAGCGAATTGGCCCACTTGCTCGTCGCTCAGCCGGGCGCCG
>JBCCQL010000327.1:0-4278 GCA_039024355.1 Planctomycetota bacterium | reverse complement strand
TTCGTCGCCGTCCTCGTCGTCCGAGAGCCGCTGCTCGTCGCCGCAGTCGTCGCCCTCGTCGTCGTCGTCACGCAACAGCTCGTCATCGCCCTCGTCGTCTACTACACAGGAGGCGAGCATAAGCTCGTCGCCGTCTTCGTCGTCAGCAATCAGGCGGCCGTCGTCGCCCTCTTCGTCATCCACAGACCACGCGGCGGCGTGCGAGGCGGCCTGCGCCAAGGGCGAGACGCTCAGGCCGAAGATGGCGACCAACGCAGCGATCAAGGAAAGTTGTTTCATGACGATGACTCCATTCAAGGTTCTAGTTCCGCGGCAGAGTTCCGTCCTGCCAGAAGAGCGTGGTGGCGGCCGGCCACAAAGCCGGCGCACCGGGTCGCGTTGGTGGGTCGCCTCTGCGTAGGCCGTTTGCTTCGGCGCCCAGCCGCGGCACGCCGGTCAGCGTGACGCGTGCCGTGGCTCCGACAGCCGGCACGTCTGGGCGGCCGCGGCGAGCAACAGCACCAGCCCGCCGGCAAACACCCACCCGCTGCCGGCCGCTCCGAGGAGCCAACCAACCAGCGGCGATCCAACGATTACCGGCATTGCAAGGCACATGCCAATCGCGCTGACAAACCGCGTGTGCTCTTCGGCCGGGGCGATCTCGAGCGTGTAGTTGATGAGCAGCCGGATGGTGACCGGCGTGAAGCCCAACGGCGAGAAGACCAGCCAGAACAGGTCGCGCCCCACCGACGCGGGCGACGCCAGGAACACGAGCACCGCCACCGGCGCCACGCACAGCCCCAGCACACAAAACCGCAGCGCCGCCCGGTTTCCGCAGCGGTCGGCCAGCGGCCCGGCGATCAGGCTCACCACGGCCGTGGCCGCGTTCTGCACGCACACCCAGACGGTCATCGCCCCCAGGCCGAGGCCGAAGCGCTCCGCGCCGATCGCCTGGTAGTGCGGGAAGAGCATCAGGTTCACGCTGATTAGGGCGGCCAGGATGCCGGCGGCCCGGGCGTCGGCGTGGGAGCGGACAATCGACCACGCGTCCTGAAACTTTTGCCACGGGTTTGTCGATTCTTCCGTGAAGTTGTCGGGCCGCTCGACCGACAGCGACACCGTGAGCCCCGCCAGCAGGAACGCTACGGCCACGGCGCCAAAAATCCAGCCGAAGCCGCCGCCGGGCAGCTCCAGCCACGCCGGCAGCAGCAGGGCGGCCGCGGCGATGGCGGCCGGCGCCCCCGCCAAGACCGACGCCGTGAACAGCCGGCCCCGCAGGTCTGGGCGGATCAGCTTGCCCTGCAGCGCGTGCGAGCCCAGCTGGTTCACGCCGGTTAGGCAGAAGAAGACGCCGTAGACCACCAGGAACGCCAGCGGCATCCACGACGCCGGCCCGCCGGCGCCCTGCCCCGCGCCCAAGAACCACGCGGCCGACAACAGGGCGAACGGCCCCGCCATGGCCAGCGTCGACGCGGCGACCGACCACTTCTTGCGGGGCATGACCTTCAGCTGCTGCGCGTACAGCAGCGGTGGCACGCTAAAGCCCAGCCGGCTCAGCACGGGCATCATGCCCAGCAGCACCGGGCCGCCGCCGATGTGGCTCATGAAGGCGGGCATCACGATGCTCTCGGTCTTGAAGATCCACCCCACCCGCAGCAGCACCTGGTGGGCCGCCAGCACCACGAAATTCCGCGTCTGGACGCCCGACACATCCGCCGGACGCTCGACCGCCATACCATCCGCAACCGCTAGTGGCGCCCCGGCTTCGGGCCGGGCGGCGGGCGGCGTTGGCGGGGCTACCGTAGACACGGGCGGGGCCTGGGCGGGGAATCGGTGGGAGGGCAGACGGGTGGGGGCGTGCGGCACAGCTCACGTGGTGGCAAAACGCCCCCGGGCGAAGCCAGCCCCGCTGCTGTCAAGCTACGACCCACGAGCCAGCAGTAGCAGTTCGACGTAAGCCCGCCGCTCGCTACGGGTGAGGCCGAGCTCGCCCGCCAGTTGCAGCACCGCTTGCCGAGCAGCGTCGAGTTCGCTACCCGGCTCGCCATCTGGCGATGCGGCTGGCGATCCGTCAAGCTCCCCGGCTGGCGATGGGCCATCGCCCACCAGCGTTTCGATCTCAACAAACCCGCCGAGGCCGTCGACCTCATCGAGCAGGACCTCGACCGGCCGGCCGCCAACTGCCAGCCGGTACGGGGTACGCCGCTTCTTGACCGTAGCCACCGCCGCAAAGCCTAGGGCGCCCAGCAGCCGCCGCCACGCGTCGAACGACGAAGCCCCGGCCGCCAGCGGCAGCTCGATCTCTTCGCGGGTTTTGGTCGTCGCGTCGAGCTTCGGGCCTTTGTAGGTCACGACGTTGGTTTCGCCCACACGCCGCAGGCGGAGCGCCTCGTCGGTCTGCGCGTAGTCCCGCGTCGGGTGGGCGAAGTAGGTATCGACCTGCAGGACCGCTTCGCCGGCGACCCCGCCGAGGGCGACCACCCGCCCGGCCACGGCCGGCAGATCGCCTACGCAGAACTTGGCTTCAACTTCGAGCGGCATGACGCGGCCCCCCGTTCAGACGTAGCCGCACGGCCGCCAAAGCACGGCCGCCAAAGCGTGACCAGCGGTGGCGGTGCTACCGCAGGTAGGTGCCGTCGGCGATCACGGCGCCAGGCTCGACGCGGTCCGCTACGCCCCGTGCGTCGAGGCCCCACAGCGGGCTGATCTCTACGCGGGCGCCATCGGCCACCTCGGCGCCGGCGTCGCGGAGCCAGCCGGTGTGCTGCGCGATGAGCAGGCGGTGGACGTACTCCTCGGTGTCCTTGGCGGCGCCCGGCGCGTTCTTCAGGGCGGCCATCACCTCCAGCTCGGCGTACTCCACCACAATCGGGTTGGCCGCCTGCGGCAGCAGGTCGAAGATGAACCGCTCGAACTTCAGGGCGTTCGGCTCGTCGGGCTGGATCAGCTCGCCGGCTGGGCTCAGGTGCGGCACCTTCTTGTGGGCGACGTGCAGCGGCATCGCGTCTTTGCGGCCCAGCATCCGCTCTAGGAACGCCACGTCGAACACGTGCACGGCGATGCTGCCGGCCCAGAATCGCAGGCCGCCGGCGCCCTCGGCCCGCTGCTCGGCCACGTCGTCCGGCATGTCGCTGTACTCGATGACGTTCATCTTGCCGTCGATCATGCCGAAGTTGCCGAGCTTGTCCCGCGGCGTTTGCTTGGCCACCGCCATGGACGTCAGCTCCGACTCCGCCAGCAGGTGGTAGCCGATCAGTTCGGCGTCGCCGATGGGCGCCAGCGGGTTGTCCACCTGCAGGTAGAACAGGTGCTTGACGCCGCGGCGCCGCATGTGGCCGATGGGGCCCTCGCCGGCGCCGTCTGCGTTCTGGCCGCCGGCGCCCGCGAGCGCGGCGACCATGCCGCCGTGGCCGTTGGGGCTGAGGAAGAGGCGGCCCTTGTCGGCCAGCAGCAGCCGGCCGGTCTCGCGGTCGACGGCCGGCATCGTGCCCTGGCAGAAGACGACCAGGTCGTCCTCGGCCAGGCCGAACCGATTGTGCTCCGCCAAGAACGCCCGCTGCTGGTCGTGCGTCACGGGGCTGGTCATCAGGTAGACCGGCACGCCGCCGCCCGATGGGTGCCGGGCCGCCAGGGCCACCGCCTTCTCGAGATGGACCTGCAGCAGGCTCGCCCCCGAGACGGGGCCGATGGGGTACATGCCCTTGGCCTTCTCGAACCCCAAGCGGCTGCCCTGCCCGCCGGCCACCAGCAGCACGCCGACCTCGCCGGCTTCCAGGGCCGCCCTGCCCCGCTCGATGGCCTGGGCCGGCGTGACGCCGAGCGGCCCCGCCGCGTCTTGCGCGCGATCAGTCAGCCGCACCGCGGGGGGCGGCTGGGCGCGGCGGGCCAGCGCTGCCCAGTCGGGCTGATCGGTCTTTCCGCCGTGCAGCTCAGCGATCTGCTCGAAATCCACCGCGGCGATCTGCCCAGCCAGCCGCTGCTGCCCGGCCCCGTCTAGTTCGTCCCAGAACGCAACCAGGTGCTCCTGGCCGTATGCCATGAGCTTGTCGATCAGTTCGGCAGGAGCGGGCATGGCAGACGCAGCGACTTATGGGAGAGCATTTGGGACCCACGGGCCGGTACGATACCATCGAACCGGCCAGCTTTCAGCCCTGATCGAGATCGGCAGAGCGGTGAACCAGAACCCTTACCAGTCGCCTAGCGTTGACGAGACTCAACCCACGAGCTGGCGTTGGCGTCCCCACGGTACGTCGGCGAGGCGAGGGCGTACGCGGGCAGCAATCGCATACGTCTCAGCGG
>JBCCQL010000326.1:0-4278 GCA_039024355.1 Planctomycetota bacterium | reverse complement strand
GTGCAGGCTCATCCGCACCTCCACCCGCTGCGCGTCGGGCGCCAGCACCGGGTCGTCGCGGTGGCTCCGCTGCACGGCGATGGCCCAGGCCGCGGCGCTGATCGTGTTGGCGAAGACCAGGAAGTGCCCGTCGCCGGCGGTGGAGACCACCCGCCCACGCGCCTCGGCCAGGCCACGCTCGATGCGTTGGCGGTGCGGCGTGAGGATGGTGCTGACGAACGCTTCGTCGCGCTCGGCGTCGTTGGCGCCGCGCATCAGGCTCTTGAGATCGACCGAGCGGACGATGTCCGTGAACACGAAGGTCTTCATCTCGCTCATGGCGCCTGCCCGCTGCCGGGGTGCCTGCCGCTGGCCGCACACCCGTTATATCAGGCCCGCCACGCGCCCGGCAGACGAGCCGCGCGGCACGCACAGCGAAGCCGACGCCACGACAGCAACCAGAAGAGCAACCAGAAAGGCAACCGCAAAAGCAAAAAGCCTGCCCCGCAGCGTGTGCGGGGCAGGCTTGGTCTAGCCGCTGGGTTCCTTGTGGGTGAACTGCGTTGGCAGGGCCCTGCGCGGGCGCCGGAGGCCACGCTGGCCGAAGCGGTTGCGCTCGTCGTTCCACGCCCGGGCCGGGCCGTGCGGGCAGAGTCCGGCAGGGGCGGCAAACCTGTCCGATGGCTGAGCGACGCGTGGCTGCCCGTGGGGGTGAAGAGCCGCGTCGGCCGGTCGATCGGTCGGGTTGCCGGGGCCTGCTGGACGCCTCGCCGCACGCGGGAGAGACGCAACCGGTTCGCCACTCGGCGGCCACCGCCAAGCCCGTGCCCGATGCTTGTAGCCCACGGCCGGCAGCGGGAGCAGGCCGGCGGGCAAGGCATAGGAAACAGGACGAACCGTACCTCGAACGTTCCTCCAAGGGGTGGCGGGTTGTGTACGCAACGGGCCGCGTCGCGTGGCTTCGCTGCGGCGGGCTCGGCTCTGCGGTCGGCTCTGGGCCCGGCGGCCTGACGTGAGCCGGCGCCGAGTCTTTGCCAAGCGTGTCGCCGGCATCCGCGTGGTACCAAAACGCCGGCCGCCCACCAAAGCGATTTTGGAGAATCTGGCCCGCTGCTACTCGATTCTTGCCCGACGGGTTCTGCCTGGAACGCTCTTGCCGGTTGCCCGGCCACGACGCCCGCCGCGTGGCAAGACGCCCGCCCCACAGCCAGCCAACCCGTCCGCGCCGGCCGCGGTGCGAGACCCGTGCTTTGCGCTGCAGCCAGCGAGAAATTTCTTGTGGCAACGGTAGCCGTGGGTAACATGGGAAGAGTTGGCGGCCCGCTCGGCCGGGTGGCTGCTCAGCCACCACCGAGTGAGCCAAATGCGGGCGGACCGGAACCCGCCCACGCAGGCCAAGAGAGAGGCTTCTCACGCAAGGTCTGCACGGCCGCACGCAGAGATATGCTGGGCCAGCGTAGGCCGGCCCAGCGTAGATTGGCCGAGCACAGGCCGTCGCCGGCGACACAGCGACAACGGGCGGCGTGTCGTCGCCAACGGGCACACCCCACGGGTAAATGCGTAGTATGGCTCGATTCGCCAAATTCGCTGCCGTTGTCTGCACGCTCCCGCTGCTGGGCGCCGGCCCAGCGCAGGCCCAGCAGATCGACCTCAGCCTGAACCTCTTCTACAACTCGCCGTCGGACGTTGATTCGGGCGGCACGTGGGAAGTGGTGGCCCGGGCGAACGCCGACAGCTTCGGCATCCAGAGCCTGGCGTTTGCCGTTTCGGGCGTCGCCATCGACGTCGACCTCTTCCTGCCCCAGGGCCGCGTCAACGGCTCGTCGGTCTTTAACGCCGGGTTTGACGCTGCGGCAGACAACGTGGTGGACCTCGGCACGACGTCGGCCGTTGCCGTCACCGCCTTCCAGTTCGCCAGCGGCGGCACCGAGGCCGACGCGTTCTACGGCTTCGGCACGCTGTCGGACGGCTCGCCCAACTTCGCGGCGGCCCCGGCCGGCGCCAACACCCTGGGCGACGCCTACACGACGCTCACCGGCGTGACCAACATCGTCTGGTCTGACGAAGCCGACGCGTTCGGCGAGGCCGATTGGGACAACGCCGCGCTGGTAGCCTCCGGCACCTTCGCCGCGGGCAGCACGCCGCAGTTTGAGAACCCGGACGGCAACACCACCTCCGGCACCGTTTGGACGTCGCTAGGATCGGCCACGGTCTTGGGCGCGGTGTCCGACTTCGGGCTGACGACCATCACCGAGACCGTCCGCACCAACTTCATGACGCCCGGCCTGCCCGACTACAACGGCGACGGCATGGTAGACGGGGCAGACTACGCCCTGTGGCGGAACACGCTGGGCGACATGGTCACCCCGTTCTCCGGCGCCGATGGCGACGGCAGCGGCGTCATCGACCTAGCAGATTTCACCCTCTGGCAAGCCAATTTTGGAGCCCTGCCAACGGGCGCTGGCAGCGTGCAAACCGCCGCGGTTCCTGAGCCAGGCGGCGTGCTGCTGGGCCTGCTTGGCGTGGCGTCGCTGGGGCTGTTTCGCAGGCAAAAACAAGGGATTTTCGCCGGTCGGCGGCCTGTGTGTAAAAACCGTGAATACAGGCAGAAACTGCTTGACACTCAAGTTTTGCCCTCGCATAATGCCGCCATCGCGGGAGGAAATTAGTACCGCCAGAGCGTGGTGCTGAACGATACGCGTCAGTCCGTGCGGCACACCCAACTCTTCCGCCGAACGCTGCTAACGCCGAACACAAGCCCGGCACGGCATTCAAGACTCGGTAGACGAGTTTGGTGTGCTGGGCTCTTTCGAAACAACAACGCAGCTACAGCGTCCATGCTGTGCCGCCCGTCTCAGCCGGGATGGGCACAGAGCTGCCAAACCGAGTCGTTTTTATCCTGCCGGTATTTCAACCGCCAAAGCTCCTTCCGATCGCTAGATCACACCGCCGTTGAATAGGCATTTTCCAAAGTGGGTGGAGAGAAAGTAATGACTTTGAAGAGCATCGCATGCGTCGCGGCCGCCGCCGCCCTGTCCGCCTCTTTGGCATCCGCACAGTCAATCAGCGTTGAGCTGCAGCGAGACGGCATGGGCACCGCCGTCCTCGATTCCAACGGCGACTGGGTTTGGGAAGTCACGCTGACGAACGGTTCGTTGGTGAGTGCAGCTAACGTGGTATTCGGCGCCGACTTCTCGGACTCGCCCGTCCTGGGCGGCTCGGTGACAGCAACCGGCGTTGGCAACGGTGATGTCGAGTCCGCCACGGTCGGTACCAAGGTGTTTGGCTGGGAAGCCGATGCTCTTGCTGGTGCAGCCTTCGCTGAAGGCCTGCAAGTGGACCCCGCGCAAGGCGCCACGGGCCAGGCTTTCTACGCCTACGGCACCGACGTGCTAGCCGCCGGCGAGTCACTGCTGCTCGGAACGTTCACTACGGAAGGTCCGGCGATCGCTATGGATCGGTCGCCTACGTCCTCGATCAGCATTGTCAGCGGGTCGGTCTCTCAGATCGATGGCACTACGCCAGCGATCGTGACCGGGCTGACAGACTCGGACAGCGCTACCGCGGCAGCGGGCGATGTTAACCTCGACGGAGCGATCAACATCTCCGACGTCAGTGTAATTTTCCCCGTGTTCAACACAGCCGTTACAAACGGCTGGGCCGGCGGCGACCTAAACGGCGACGGCACCGTGAACATCTCGGACGTGTCGATCATCTTCCCGGTGTTCAACACGGGTACCGCTGGCACCGGTCCCATCACTGCGGGCGTACCCGAGCCGGCGAGCATGGCGCTTGTCGCTTCACTCGCTGCTGTGACCCCGCTGATTCGTCGTCGTCGCTAGGGATGGGTAAGGCTGATACAATAGCCGGATCGGCAGACTGAGTGCCGATCCGGCACGGCGGACAAGTAACAGACATCTGCCCTTAGCAAACGGGCTGTGTAACGATATGAGGGCTAATGCAGCAGACAGGTAACGACGCTTTACAGCACCAAGATTTAGCACAAAATTACCTTTCCATTAGATCTCTTTAAAGGTTTCACATGTCCAAGTTTGCTACATACGGTATCGCACTCGCTGCTGCTCTTGCGTTTTCGTCATCTGCATCGGCCGCACTCGAGTTTGGTATGGAAGGCGACGGTGTTACGTCGCTGACCTATGATTTCTTGACCGGTGAGTTTTCAATTGCCGCTGAAGGCGGTCCGGTGGCACTCTTCGAGATCCAGTCGGAGTCAGGGATCTTCACCGGCGACGATGTCCCTGCGATCCCAAACGCGTTGCTAACCGACGAGGATGGCTT
>JBCCQL010000325.1:0-4279 GCA_039024355.1 Planctomycetota bacterium | reverse complement strand
GACACAAGCTCCGATGACGCAAGCTCCGATGACGGCGGCTCTGCCGACGGCAGCCGCCTAGAGGCGAAGATCTACAGCCACACGAGGCGGCCCTTCGGTGTGCGGCGCCGGGGCCGCGTCGAGCAGTTCGCGGTGCTGCTGCACCCAACCGCCGAGTCGACCACGGTTCGGCTGCACGCCAAGGAATCGCCCGACTCGCCGCTCTCTGGGTACCGGGCTTTCGTCCAGGACGGCGACGTCGACCGCCGCGACCCCATCGGCGCATCAGACGCCAACGGCCAGGTGCGGGTTTTTCCCGGCGAGGCGCCCATCCAGATGGTGTTCATCAAGAGCGGCTCGCAGGTGGTGGCCAAGGCGCCGGTGCCGGCCGGCGCGATCGACCTGATCGAGATTCCGCTGCTGGACGAGGGCGTACGCCTGCAAGCCGAGGCCAAGGTCAGCCTGCTGCGTGAGGAGCTGATTGACCTGGTCGCCCGCCGCAGCATCCTTGCCGCGCGGATCGAGAAGCTCATCGACGAGAAGAACGCCGCCGAGGCCAGGCAGATGCTCGCCGAGCTCGACGGCATGCCGGGGCGGGCGCAGTTTGAGGCCAAGCTGAATCGCGTTCGCCAGCAGTCTTTCTCGAGCAACCCGCAGGTGCAGGCGCGGATCGAGAAGCTCTTCTCAGAGACCGCGGCGGTGCTGGGCGCGTTTCTCAGCACCCAGAAAGTGGCCGAGCTTAGGCAGCGGCTCAACGCGTTGTAGGCCCCGGTGGGCCGCCGCTACCGGAGCCAGCCGGCCGCCAGCATCCCGACGGAAGCCGCCAACGCCACCACGGCAACGCCCCAAGCCAGCCGGTTGGTGGGCCGCTCCGCCGCAGGCGGAGGGGGCGGGGCGTGCGTCGGCTGCTGGGCCCCACGCACCGCGATCCGCGGGGCCGATCCCGCGTCCCAACCAGAAACGCTCGGGGCGGTGTCTTCCAACTCGCCGGTCAGCGGGTGCGTGCCCTGCTCGGCCTCGGCGCTCGGGTCGGTCGGGCTGATTGGGTCGGTTGGGCTGCCCGCTCCTCCGTGCGGGGGCGCCGGTTCTGCCCCGGGGTGGTGACCGTCTCGCGGGATCGAATCGAGCGTCTCGCCAAGGTCGACGCGATGGCCCACTGCTCGGGCCCTTCCGTGCGTGGGCGCCGAGCCCTGCCGGACCGCCTCGGCGATGCGGCCCGGGGTAGCGTCTTCGACGAATTCACGCAACGCCGCTGCGGCGACCGACGCCGACGGTGTGCGTTGGCTGGGGTCCTTGTCCATCATGCGGGCGATCAACTCGGCGAGCCCTTGCGGCAGGCCGGGGCTCAACGCCGCGGGGGGCATCGGCTGGTCGTGCCGCTGCCGCCGCATTTTTTCCGCCGCGTTGCCGCCGGGGAACGGCACCTTGCCCGTCACGGCGTAGTAGAGCGTGCAGCCGAGGGCGTAGACATCGCTGACCGGCATGATCTTGTCGGGCGAGGTGATCGACTCCGGGGCGAGGTAGTCGCACGTGCCGACCACCTTCCCGCGGCCGGCCGGCGCCGCGCCGAAGCTGTCGTCCAGGCACCACGCCAGGCCCAGGTCTGTCACCTTCACCACCCCGTCGGGCCGCACCAGCAGGTTGCCGGGCTTGACGTCGCGGTGCACCAGCCCGCGGCGGTGGGCGTAGTGCAGGGCGTCGGCGGCCTGGGCGATGATCGACGCGGCCAGGTCGTGCCCCAGGGCGCCGCACCTCCGCACGAGCCTCCGCAGGTCGACGCCGGGCACCAGCTCGGTAACCAGGAAGTAGGTGTCGCCGTCTTTGTCGGCGTACGAGACCCGCACAAGGTTCGGGTGGTCGAGCTGCGCCTGCGCCCGGATCTCGTGCTGGAAGTTGGCGATGGACCGCGGGTTGCTGCGCGACTTGGGCAGGACCTTGACCGCCTCGACCCGTCCGAGCAGGTCGTGGCGCCCCTTGAAGACGTGGCCCATGCCGCCCTTGCCGATGGCGTCGAGGATTAGGTAGGGCCCCAGCGTGAACTTCGTCCGCCCGGCACGCAGCTGCTCCACCTGCCAGTTGTTCAGCAGCCCACGCTCGACAAGACGCTGGGCGAGGCGGTCATCCGCTGCGACGCCGACAATCGCCGGGTCGCGGGGGAGGCTGCGTGCAACCTCGCCCAGCTCGACCGCATCGATGATGCGGCTGGCGAGCAACGCCCGCTCGAACAGGGTCTTCTCCTTGGGTTGTGTCACGCCGCATTGCCCCGCGTGCTGCTGGCTGGTTCCGTGCAAGTCTACGTGCGCGGCCCGCGCGACGCCAACGGCGGCGCCTCACTCAAAGCGTAGGCGTGCCTGGGCGACGGCCCGGCCGCCCGCCGCGCTCCACGAGGCGGGCGGCGGGCAGCTGATCACGACGGGCCCGCGCCGCACCGGGTGCTCCACTTCCAGCCGCCAGGCGTGCAGGGCGATGCCGGCGTGCATCGCCACCCGGGCGCCGTACTTCCGATCACCAACGATCGGGCAGCCGATCTTCGCCAGCTGCACGCGGATCTGGTGCTTGCGTCCCGTGACCGGACGCACCAGCAGCAGGGCGCCGTGCGGCCCGTCGCCGAGCACCTCGTACGAGAGCTCCGCCCGCTGGGCGTCGGTCGCCGAATCGGCTGTCACGTGCACTTTCCGGTGCCGCTCATCCTTACGCAGGTGGTGCACGAGCGTTGCCGCGGGCTCGGCGGGCGTGCCCTCGACGGCGGCGAGGTACGACTTGCCTACCCGCCGGTCGCGGAAGGCGGCAGACAAGCGGGCGGCGGCCTTCGACGTGCGGGCCATCAGCACGACGCCGGTCACCGGCGCATCCAAGCGGCTGACCACGCCCAGGTACACGTTGCCGGGCTTGTTGTGCTTTTGTGCGATATACGCTTTGGCCTTGTCCAACAGCGTCGGCGTGCCGGCCGGGGCCCCCATGGTGGGCAACGCGGCCGGCTTGTTGATGGCCAGCAGGTGGTTATCTTCGAGGAGGACGTTCACACGCGTGGCCGCCGTGCCGATTGACGGTGTGCCGATTGAAGGTGTGCCGCCGCGGCGGCTGACTGTCGGAGCGAAGCAGATGACGCGCCTCATCTTAGCGAGCAGTTCGCCACGCAGGAGCCAGCTGCTCCGCGGGGCGGGGTTCGCCTTCGAGGTCGTCGCCCCCCGGCCGGGCGCCGAGCCAGAAATCGCCACCGACAGCACGCTGCAATCGCTGGACCCGCCCGGCCTGGTCGCCCAGCTCGCCCGCTTGAAGGCGATGGATGTCGCAGACCAACTGGCTGCAAACGTGGCAGACGCTCCGCTTGGCGACGCCGGTGTCATTCTTGCCGCCGATACGATCGCCGAGTGCGACGGCCGTGTGTTGGGCAAGCCGCGGGACGAAGCCGACGCCCGCGACATGCTGACGTGGCTTAGCGGCCGAGAGCACCGGGTGCTGACCGGTGTGTGCGTCATTGCCTACTCAGCCCACGCCGAACAGGCGGGGCGTCTGTCGTTCGCCGAGCCCCGTGTCGAGGTCGACATCACCACCCTGCAGATGGCGCCGCTGGACACCGGTTGGGTGGAGCCGTACTTGGCATCGGGGCTGTGGCGGGGCAAGGCGGGGGCTTTTGGCTTTCAGGACGGCCTGA
The DNA here is from genome assembly GCA_039024355.1 of Planctomycetota bacterium. Taxonomy (GTDB): domain Bacteria; phylum Planctomycetota; class Planctomycetia; order Pirellulales; family Lacipirellulaceae; genus JBCCQL01. The sequence continues at coordinate 645 of JBCCQL010000325.1, read as the reverse complement.
ACTTCGTGCAGGTCTTGACGGGCAGCGAGACCAACGTGGTCGGCCTGCCGATGCAACGCGTCACCGTGCTTCTTTCCGAACTGGGGTGTTCCGCGACCCGCTGACCGCAGGCATACTCGTGTGGTCAGGCTTCGCCAGTCGCGTGCCGCACAGCGGTTTGATAGCGACAGCCGCCAAGAAAACCCTCTGCAACGGTTTTGGAATCGCGATGCTTCCTTCCTCCGTAACCGCCCGCGTGCTCTTCGCCGCGGCCGCCGTTGGGTTTTTCTCTGCCGTCGCCGCGGCGGCCGACGGGGCGGGCGACGGGGCCGGCGACGGTAGAGGCACGGCCACCGTCGGCTTGGTCGCAGAGCGGCCCGCGGATGGGCCGGCCGTGAAAACACCCCTCGGCTACATGACGCCCTACGAAGAGCAGATACCGGGCACGGGCGTCCGTTTCACCATGATTCCGGTGCCCGGCGGGGTCGTTTCTGTTGGCGACGCCCGGACCGGCGACGGCTCGGACCAAGGGTTCGACGACGCCGAGTGCCCGACCTCGCCGCCGATGACCGTGCGGGTCGAGCCGCTGTGGGTTGGCAAGTTCGAGGTGCGCTGGGCCGAGTACCGCCGGTTCATGGAGCTCGACCGCCACTTCCAGCGGTTCGG
>JBCCQL010000324.1:0-4296 GCA_039024355.1 Planctomycetota bacterium | reverse complement strand
CGGCACGCGTCAGGGGCTTGCGGGGTTGCTGGCCGCCGGGACGCAGGCGATAACGCGGCACACTAGGCCAGGCCGAGCACGCAACGCCCGGCCACGGTTCGACTGATCGACCCCGCCAACGCTGCGCTGGGCGGCAACTGCAAGGAAAGCGGCATGCTCCAATACGACCCGTCCGGCGCCTACTTCGACAACGGCGGCACGTCCGCCGCGGAACTCGCCGCGCTCGCCCCCCAGCTAGAAGCCGCCCGCGACGAGGTGCTGGCCGACGCCCAGCTGTGGAGCGACGGCGCCGACGTATCCGCGGCCAAGCAGCCGCTGGACGCCGGCTTCCACTTCCTGCCCGACCGGCTGCTGGCGGAGCACAATCAAAGGGGCGCCGACAGCGAGATCGCCCGCCTGCAAGCCACGGCCGACCGGCTGGCCGGCGCCTGCGGCAGCGTGGTGGTGCTGGGCATCGGCGGCAGCTACATGGGCGCCCGCGCCCTGATGGAGGCCTGCTGCCACCCCTACTACAACCAGGTCGACGCGTCGCTGCGTGGCGGCCGGCCCAAGGTCTTCTACGAGGGCAACAACGTCGACAACGACGCCACGCACGGCCTGCTGGACGTGCTGCGTGGCGGCGGCGAGCCGTGGGGCGTCGTGGTCATCAGCAAGAGCGGCGGCACGCTCGAGACGGCCGCCGCGCTGCGGGTCTTCCTGCGGGAGCTCCAGGCCTCGCTGCCAAGCGGGGCGGAGCTGCCGGAGTTCCTCGTCCCCGTCACGGGCAAGAGCGGCAAGCTCTTCGACCTGTCGACCGCGTTGGGCTGCCAAGAAATCTACGCGGTGCCTGACGGCGTCGGCGGGCGATTCAGCGTGCTCAGCGCAGTAGGCCTGCTGCCGGCGGCGGTCATGGGCCTCGATATCGTCAAGCTGCTCGAAGGCGCCAAGGCGATGAACCAGCACTTCGCAACCGCCGCGGTGGGCCAGAACGCGGTGCTGGACTACACGGGCGTCTGCCACCTGCTGGAGAAGAACCAGGGCTGCGTCACCCGCATCCTCAGCACGTGGGGCAAGCGGCTCGAAGCGCTCGGCCTGTGGTACGACCAGCTGCTGGCCGAGAGCCTGGGCAAGCAGGAAGAGGGCGCGCTGCCGCTGACGATCGTCAACACCCGCGACCTGCACAGCCGCGGCCAGCAGCACCAGGAGGGCCGCCGCGACAAGCTGATCACCAACGTGATCGTCCAGGGGCAACGGATTGCCGAGCAAAGCCAGCGCGAACCGCTAGCCGTCGGCCGGAGCGAGAACAATCAAGACCAGCTCAACGAGTTGGCCGACAAGACGCTGCCCGACATCCTGTCGGCCGCCATCGCCGGCACCAACCAGGCCTACCGCGAGGACAACCGCCCGACCGCCGACCTGGTGCTGCCCGCGCCGGACGAGTACGCCATGGGCGCCGTCTTGCAGATGTTCATGCTGGCGACCGTCGTCGAGGGCCGGCTGATCGGCATCAACCCCTACGGCCAGCCGGGCGTCGAGGCTTACAAGAAGAACATGAACGCGATCCTGCGTTCGTGAAGCTCGACAGGATGACAGGATCGGCCGGATCGACCGCATGGCGGCGGGCGGCGGCGACGCTAAAGATCAACCGCAGAGTTCGCGGAGGACGCGGAGGGATTCTGGCATGAGTCGCAAGCTGCTCGTGGTCAGAGATTGCGTTGATATCGCCGGCCGTGGGGTAGCTCTTTTCCCGGGTATCATCCCAGTGGAAGGTGAGCTCTTCCGCGTTGGAGACTCTTTGCTGCTAAAGAAGCCAGACGGCTCTGAAGCACAAGTGGCTATCGGTGGTCTTGAACGCCCTACGCCAAACCCAAACAGAGCCATATGCGTGTTCCTGAAAGGGCTTAAGGAATCAGATGTCCCCCTAGGAACCTCTGTGTGGTCCGTATCAACGAGATAGTCTTTTCCGTGTTCTCTGCGATCCCCGCGGTAAATCATCCTGTAAATCCGGCCCATCCTGTCATCCTGTCCATCGTCTGAACCACTCCACGGCCTCATCCACTCCACGGCCTCATCCGCTCCACCATCCGATGAAAATCACCTGGCTAGGCCACAACTGCTGGTCGATCGAGGCGGGCGGCGCCAAGCTGGTGCTCGACCCCTACCTGGACGAGCAGCCCACCGCCGCGTGCAAGGCGGCCGACGTCGAGGCGGACTTTGTGCTGGTCTCGCACGGGCACTTCGACCACATCCTGGACGCGGCGCCCATCGCCCGACGCACCGGGGCGACGCTGGTCACCAACTTCGAGATCGGCAACTGGTTCATGGCCCAGGGCTTTGAGCAGGCGAAGGTCGAGCAGGGCGGCCCCGGCGGGTCGATCGAGCTGCCCTTCGGCCGCGTCACCTTTACGCCGGCCGTCCACTCCAGCGGCCTGCCGGACGGTTCCTACGGCGGCGTGGCGTGCGGGTTTGTGGTCTCCGCGGAGGGCAAGAACGTGTACTTCGCCTGCGACACCGCCCTGTTTGGCGACATGCAACGCATCGGCGCCGTGGGGCTGGACTTGGCGGTGCTGCCCATCGGCGACCGGTTCACGATGGGCGTGTGCGACTCGCTCGAAGCGGTCAAGCTGCTGGCCCCGCGGCGGGCCGCGCCGTGCCACTACAACACCTGGCCCCCCATCGTGCAGGACGCCGCCGGCTGGGCGGAGCACGTCCGCCAGCACACCTCGGCCGAGCCGCTCACGCTGGCCGTCGGCGAGACGATCGTCCTCGACTAACCGGCGTCCTCGATTCGCCACCGCCATCAACTGGCCGTCGTCCTCAATTGGCCATCGCTAAAGACGTTTAGCCGCGATATGAACTGCGAGCCGTGCAGCATGCGAAGCCGACGCCGGGCGTGGGCCCTTGTTACCGCCGGTCTTGCCGCCGCGTTTGCCCCTGTGGCGGCCGGGGCGGCCGGCGCGGCGGAGCCGCTGCGGTGGAAGTTTGAGCCCGGCCAGCGGCTGCCCTACCGCATCGAGAAGCGGATGCAGATGGAGATCGACGGGGCCGAGGCGGGCGTCGAAGCCACGGACCTGACGCAGACGATCGATATGGCCTGGGTCGTCGAGGCGGTCGACCCGGCGGGCGCCGCGCGGATGGTGCACGACGTCACGCGGGTGCAGGTCGCCATGCGGGGCCGGCCGGGGCAGGGCTACACGTTCGACACCCGCTCGCCCGACCCGCCCGAGGACCTCGCCCGGCTGATCGCCCCGCTGTTCCGCACGCTGGTCGAGACCGACTACCGGGTGACCATCACGCCGCGTGGTGAGATGCGGGACGTCGCCGCGCCGGCCGACCTGCTGGACGCCATGCAGCGGACGCCCGGCGGCGAAGGCCTGGACCGCTTCGCCGCGGAGACGCTCGTCGGGCCCGCGGTCACGCCGCTGCCCGAAGGACCCGTCGAGCCGGGCGACGAGTGGCGCCAGACCAGCATGGCCACCGTTCCCGCCTACGGCCGGCAGAAGACCACCACGACATTCCGGTACGACGGCCCCGCATCAGGCACGCCGGGCGGGCTCGTGCGGCTGACGCCCACCGTCGAGATCGCCACCGCCATGGGCGGCGCGGACCTGCCGGTGACCGGCACGCTCAAGTCGCTGGGCGCGAAGGGCGAGGTGCTCTTCGACCGCGCGGCCGGCCGGCTGCACGCGTCGAAGATCGAGCAGAAGCTCGCCTCGCAGCTGACCGTTGGGTCGTCGAAGGTGCAAGGGACGCTGACGCTGACCACCACGGTCACCTACGGCGAGCCCGCGGAGCCCGCCACACGGCGGAGCTGCGACCGGTGACCGCCGCAGCCAGCCGGGTGGCGAACCGGTCACGCCGGCGGCACGCGGACCTGGATCTCGCCGGCCTCGACGCGGACCTCGAACGTGTCGATGCTGAGCCGGGGGTTGTCGCGCCAGGCGCCGTCGGTCACGCAGAACCGCCACGCGTGCCAGGGGCAGGCCACGGCGCCCGTTTCGTCTAAGTGTCCGGCCCCGAGCGAGGCGCCCTGGTGCGGGCACAGGTCATCGATCGCGTAGTACTCGCCGCCGTAGAGGAAGACGGCCACCAGCCGCTTGCCGACGGTGAACGTGCCGCCGCGGCCCTCCTGGATCGATCCGACTTTGGCGACGGTGGTGAATTCAGCCATCGGTCAGGGCCGCACGGTGAGGGCTACACGGTAAACGTCGTCGCAAGCTTCGTAGCGGAGCGAAGTCTGTCGCCCGCCAGCCCGCCCCGCCAGGGGTGGGCCTGTGGTGAACCGGCAGTCGGGCCCCCCCAGGCGGGGGGGGGGGT
>JBCCQL010000323.1:0-4309 GCA_039024355.1 Planctomycetota bacterium | reverse complement strand
CTCCTTGCCGCAGAAAACACCCCTTCGCCATCTGGCTACACCAACTCAAGACCCGCTGTAAAGTGGTTGCGGCAGGCGGTGCATCTGCGAGAATGCGGGGATGTTGCCACGCTTTACGCTCAAGATCGCCCTGCTGATGCTCACGGTGGGCGCGATCTTCTCCGTGGTGCTGGCGGCTGCCTGGCGTGCGAGGTGTGGGGGATTGGCGCCGTGGCGGCGGTGGTCGCTGCGATCGTGATGCTTGCCACGCACGCCGTGTTCTTTTGCTTCGTCCGCGTTCTCGGTGGTTTGGCTCTGCAAGGAAGCCCGACGCCTGCCAGCCCGGTACAAGCAAACCCGGCACAGGCAAACCCGGCAGAGGCCAACCCTGCTCAGGCCAACCCTGCTCAGGCCGCCGCCGCAGCAGCCTCGGGGCCACCCGTCGCTCCGGGCGAATCGGCCGCGCCCGCCGCCGGAGCGGAGGGCGTTGGATGAAGCCGCCCTGCCCGCCGGCCTCGATCGCACTGCAGGTCTGCCGCGTGGCAGCGCTCTCGGCGGCAACTGCCCTCGCCAGCCACGCCACGGTAGCAACCGGCCAGACGGTATTTGCGGCCGGCGCGGCAACCAACTCAGGACTGGTGGAGACCTGCCCGCCGCAGCCCAAGCGGCTACGGCTGCCTAAGAACACGTCGAAGACCACCGGGCTGATGGTCACGATCGACACCAGGTGGTCCGAGGGCTACGGCTACCGGCCGGTGCGTTTCGAGGTTACGTCGCCCGTGCCCAGCACCACGGATCGGACGCTGCAGCTCCGGTTCCGCGCCCACGACTGGCGGCTGAGCAGGCAAGACGCCGGCGCCGCCGAGAAGACCATTGTGCTGCCGGCTGGGCAGACGAGCATCGAAACCACGCTGGCCGTGCCCAAGCTGTTTACGTGGTACTTCGTGTCCTGGGAGGTGATCGTCGACGGCGTGAAGGACAAGGCCCTGTCGCGCGAGCCGGAGAAATTCACGCAGCACCCAACGTTTGACTTCGACGCCTTTGTCATGCTGCGCCCGACGCGTCGTGGCTCGTCGGGTGTTGCTGGCTTAAGCAACGCGTTGGGCCTGATGCAGCGGATGACGCAGTTCGGCCGAGCCGAGGGGGGCTTCGGCGGGCTGACCCTGGCGTTGGTTGAGAAGCCGTTGCCGGAAGATTGGCTGCTGTACACCTCGCTGGACGTGGTCTGCATGTCGGCCGACGAGTTGATGGCGGCCGCGGAAGACCATCCGGCCGCCTTTGATGCGTTGCGTCGCTGGGTCCGCACCGGCGGCGCCTTGTGGGTCGAGCAGACGGACCGCGGCTTTGAGAAGGCGGCAGAGGTGTCGGAGTTGCTCGGCCTCGGCGCCGGGCCACGCTTCGCGCTGCCGGAGGACGCCGAGGGCCCGCTCGCGGACAACCCCGAATGGCGGTGGCGGCAGTACTACTGGCGGGACCCGTCGCAGGGCATCGACTACAGCGACGCCGCCATCGAGGCCGAGCTCAACAACCGCAACCGGCGTGGCAGGCTGTCTAGCAGCGGCAAGTTCGCCCAAGCGGAAATGGGGTTTGGCGCCGTTGCGGTGTTCGAGCGGAACTGGCAGCGCGGGTCGGGTTCCCAGAGCTGGCAACGCGACGCCTTCGCCGGCTACTGGGCCCGCAGGGCGTGGACGCAGCGGCACGGCATGTCGCCCGACGCGGCCAACGCAGACTTCTCCAACTTCCTGGTGCCGGGCGTCGGCTTGGCGCCGGTCACCGAGTTCCAGGTGCTGATCACCCTGTTTGTGCTGGTGACCGGCCCGCTCAGTTTTTGGGTGCTCAGCCGGCGGCAGCGCACGCACCTGATGGTGCTGACGGTGCCCATCACCGCGGCGGTGTTGACCGCCGGCCTGGTCGCCTACGCGTTGCTGGCCGACGGCTTCGGCGTGCGGGCCCGCGCCCGCAGCGTCACGCTGCTGGACCAAGCGGCCGGCGAGCAGACAACGTGGTCACGCCGGTGCTACTACGCCGGCATGGCCCCGCGGGGCGGGCTGGCCATGCCTACCGACACGGCCGCGTACCCAATCCTGCCGGGTTGGAACGACTTTGACGCCCTGGGAACCAGCTTCCGCGGGCGGAGCGTCCGCTGGGGCGGCGGCGTGCAGCAGCTCGGCCGGGGCTGGCTCCCCTCGCGTGAATCGACCCAGATGCTCACGCTGCAGTCCGCCCCAACCGAATCGCGCATCGACTTCCTCCGCCGCGGCGATGGGCTGGCGGCTACCAACCGCTTGGGAGCGGACGCAGAGCTGCTGATCGTGCTGGACGACCGCGGCGGGGTTTGGCTCGACCGGGAGGTGCCGCAAGAAAGCCGCGTGACGCTCACCAAGTCCGACGCGTTGGCCGCGAGTAACGCCGTGCGGACGCTGGTGACCGAGAACCTGCCGGCGCCGCCCGCCGGCTTTGAAGCCGCCAGCGCCAACCCGCTGCTGGACCAGCAGATCCGCCGCCGCCGCCGCCAGCTGCGACGCGAAATAGGCGTCGACTACGCGGCGATCGCCGTGGGAGACAACCTGCTGAACCAGGTGCTAGAGCGGCTGACGGGCCTGTATGGCAGCCCCCCGCTGGCGTTGCCGCCACGCAGCTACGTGGCCATCACCCTGCAGAACTGCCAAACGCCCCTCGGCCTCGACGACGTCGATCAGCAGGGCGGGTTCCACGTGACCATCGGCAAGTGGTGACGCCGCCCGCTGGCACATCGCCCAGAAGTCAGCACATCCCCACGCCGCGGACACCCTCAGCAGAAGCCATGATCGCGACGCCGCCCCCAGACCGACCGCTGATCGAGTTCCGCGGCCTGCACCGCGTGTTCGGCGATACGCACGCGGTGCGTGGGGTGACGTTCTCGGTCTTCCCCGGGCAGGTGTTTGGCTACATCGGCCCCAACGGCGCCGGCACGACCACCAGCATGCGGATCCTGGCCACCCTGGACGAGCCCACCGCCGGCGACGCGCTGGTCGACGGGCTGTCCGTGGTGGAAGACCCCGACCGGGTCCGCCGACGGCTGGGCTTTATGCCGGACTACTACGGCACGTACCAGAACGTCAACGTGCAGGAGTACCTCGATTTCTTCGCCCGCGCGTACGGCCTGCGTGGCGGCGAGCGGCGCCGGGCGCTTGGCTTCGCCATGGACTTCACCGGCCTGCACCCGCTGGCCGCCAAGCCTATCGACGGCCTCTCCAAGGGCATGAAGCAGCGGCTCGCCCTGGGCCGCACCATGATCCACGACCCGGCGGTGATGGTCCTCGACGAGCCGGCCGCCGGCCTCGACCCGCGGGCGCGTATCGAGCTGCGCGAGATGATCTCTCGCTTGGCGGAGCTGGGCAAAGCGGTGCTGATCAGTTCGCACATCTTGACCGAGCTGGCCGAGGTGTGCGACAGCGTCGGCATCATCGAGCAGGGCCGCCTGCTGGCCGTTGGCAGCGTCGACGAGATCAGCCGCCGCGTGGCCGGCACCAGCCTTGTGACGGTCCGTGTGCTGGGCGACGCCGCGGCGGCCGTCGACTGGCTGGACCGGCACGAGCACGTCGAGGACCTGTTGGCCGACGGGCAGCTGCTGCGGTTCAACCACGCGGGCGACGAAGCCGCGCAGGCGGAGCTGCTGACCGGCATGGTCGGCCAGGGCCTGCGTGTCTGCGAGTTTGGCGCCCGGGCGGTGTCGCTGGAGGACGTCTTCCTGCACGTCACGGAGGGCCGCGTCCAATGAGCACCGGGGCACTCCAGCCGGGCGTCGCCGCGGCGGCCGATTCATCAGCGACGCCCCAGGGCGGGGCGGCAGCCGCGGCGCCGGCCACGTTCTGGACCCGCCTGGACGCCGGGCTCGACCGGGTGAGCGACCACCTCAACCCCATCCTGGTCAAAGAGACACGGCAGGCGCTCCGCAGCCGCCAGTTCGTGCTGTGGTTCCTGCTGCTGCTGGCCGCGTGCTGGCTGGTGACCATCGGCGGCGTCGCGTGGATGGGCCCGGGCGTGCAGTACGCCGCCGGCGGCGGGCTGATGTTCATGTGCTACTACTGCGTGCTGGCGTTCGCCGTGGTGATTGTGGTGCCCTACGCGGCGTTCCGCTCGCTCTCGTCCGAGCAGGAAGAGAACACCCGCGACGTGCTGATGGTGTCCGCCCTGCGGCCCTCGCAGATCATCAACGGCAAGCTGGGCGGCGCCGTGCTGCAGATCGGCGTTTACCTGTCGGCCCTCAGCCCCTGCCTGGCGTTCACCTACCTGCTGCGCGGCATCGACCTGCGGACCATCCTGTTGCTGCCCGTCTTCGCCGTGGCCG
>JBCCQL010000322.1:0-4324 GCA_039024355.1 Planctomycetota bacterium | reverse complement strand
TCGAACACCCGGTCGCCGGGCTTTTGCGTCTTGAGGGTGGCGAGTTCCTCCGCCGTTAGGCTCGTCGGGAAGAACGCGTCGCCGGGCAGGAAAAGTGCGTTGTACGCCTGCGCATCAACCGCGGCGCCCAAGACGACCAGGACCGCGGCGGTGAAGCGGACTTTGCTCTTCATGGCCATTAGGCCTCCCCGTTACTAGTTGCCAGGCGCCGCGGCCCGCAACCGGCGATCGGTACCACCGAACGCCGGGCACGCGGTCGGAGTGATCCGTCTGCGCAGGCGGCAGTTGGTAAGCCGTGTGGCGGCGCTCGGACGCACCGCTGTTCGTGTGCTGGGTGTTACTCGCCCGCGCCGGGGCCGCCCATCTTGCGGAGGTACTCGGCCATCAGGGCGTGCAGGTCGAGCACGTCCTGCCACTGCTCCAGGTCGAGCGTCACCTTCTCGGCTCCGCTGGGCACCTTGACCGATTGCACCAGCGAACGGCTCCGCAGGTGGAAGTACTCCAGCAGCTCCGACACCTGCGCCGCCTGCGCCGGCGTCATCCCCTCGGGCACTTGCGGCGGCTGCGGCAGGTGCAGCGTGCCGTGCACGCTCTCCGACTCGGCCCAGTCGAGGCCGAAGTCGCCCGACGCGCCGTCGGGCGCCAGGCTGTCGAGGTCCATGCGGATGCTGTCCGACGCCGGGATGCCGTCCGCCCGCAGGCCCTCCAGCCGCTGGTTGATCTGGTCCCGCGTGCCGTACAGCAGCACCGACCGGCCGACGTGCACGACGTCGCCGTAGCGGAGGATGCGGAGCTGCGTCTCCTCGCCGTTGACGCGGGTGCCGTTGGTGCTCTCCAGGTCGGTCAGGACGATCTTGTCCTGGTCTTCCTGGATCTTGATGTGGAAGCGGCTGATCCGCTCATCGTTCAGCTGGATGGCGTTGCCCTCTTCGCGGCCGATGGTGATCGGCGTGGGCAGGCGGTCGTAGACCGTGCCCCGGTCGGCCCCGTCGAGCACTCGCAGCGTGATGTGGGCCATGGGCACGCGTCGCGGGGGACGTCCGGGCGTGGCCGCCTGCGCGTCGCCCCCGTGGGCGGGGCGGCCCTTGGGGTGGAACGGCCCCGTGGGTGAAATGGCCCAGCGGGTGGCGCGGCACGAGCGGCGGGGCGGGCTGCAAGGACCCGCGGCGACGCGGCCAGCGATTCCCGCCGCCGCTACGCCCAGATGCTCCGCCCAGAGGCAGTGTAAAAGCCGGCTGGTAGCGAGGCAAGCGGACGCAAGCCGGGCATCCGCAGGGCCCAGGGGAGTAGGCTCGACCCGCGTAGAAATCGACCGGCGCCGCCAAAATCTACAGCGGCCAAAAGTGCTCCGCGTGGCCCACGTTTGGCGGCCTAAACATCGCTGTCGAGATTTGGCTATCCGGCGGCTACGGTGACAATCGCCAACAAGCGCGTTCCGCCGGGCTCGGCCAAGCGGGCGGCGTAAGTCGTTTTGCGTCGGTCGAAGCGGCGTGGCGCGTGGGTGGGGCGGCGTAGATTTGGCGGCTTAGACACGCTGTCCGCGGGTTTTTTTGCGGGCGGCGATGTTTTTTTTGGGCCGCGATCTCTCGTGGGGCTTCCGGCGACGCGTAGGTCGCCGGCTATTGCCCGCGGCTTAGAGCAGACTGCCCACTGCCCCCTGTCCCCTGCCCACCGCTTACTGCCCGCTGCCCACTCCTCCTACAAGAGGTGGCGGGCCTTCACTTCCAGGTAGCGGTTGACCAGCGGGGCGGTCAGGTCTTCTGGGAAGGCGTCGACCAGCAGCACGCCGCTGGCGTGCAGGTCGGCCAGGACGTGGCGGCGCCAGGTGAGGATCTCGGCGGCCGCCGCGGCGTGGAACAGCGGCTCCTCGGGGATCGACCCGGGGTCGCGAAGCGCCCGTGCGTTGGCCAGGCTGTGCAGCGTGGGCTCCATGCCCGCCGGCCGGTTGAGCGACGCCCCGCCCGCCACGGCGAAGTGGTCTTCCACGGCCGCCACGGCGTCGAACAACGCGTGGTCGCGCAGCAGCACGGCCAGCGTCAGGTGCCGGCCGCTGAGGGTGGCCAGCTGCGTGCGGATTTGGTGGGCGTTGACTTCGTCGACCACGTTGGTCACCAGCACGACGAGCGTCCGCTTGCGGATGTGCGACGCTAGGTGCAGGAAGGCCTCGTCGTAGCGGGACTCGACCATCCGCGGGAAGCGGTTGTACGCGGCGTGCAGCAGGCGGTTCATCTGCTCGCGTCCGCCCTTGGGCGGGGCAAACGAGTGGACGCCGTCCGAGAAGCAGAGCAGCCCCACCTGGTCGCCCCGCTGCAGGGCGATGTAGGCCAGCATCAGCGTGGCGTTGAACGCGTGGTCCAGCAGGCTGGCGCCGGCGGCCTCGCCCGTCATCATCCGGCCGCAGTCCACCAGGAAGACGATCCGCTGGCTCTGGTTGGCCTGGAAGTCCTTGACGGTGAGCTTGCCCCGGCGGGCGGTGCTCCGCCAGTCGATGTGCTTGTAGTTGTCGTCCAGCGTGTAGTCGCGCAGCCGCTCGAACTCGTTGTCCTGGCCGATCCGCCGCGTACGCCGCAGCCCCATCAGGCTCAGCCGGTTGGTGCGGGCCAGGATGGCGTACTCGCCCAGCTGCTTCATGTCCGGGTAGACGTTCACACGCGACTGGCAGGGCTCGCGGAGCTGCCGCTGCCACAGCCCCCACCGGCTGCGGACCCGCATGTAGACGTGCCGCAGCACGAACTCGCCCCGCCGGTGCAGCCGCAGCTTGTAGCGGAGCGTCGACCGGCTGCGCGGCGCCAGGACCACGCAGAACTCGGGCGGCTCGGCAGACGTGTCTTCCGGCACGCCGTCACGCACCCACACCGGCTGCTCCCGGCCCGACCGGTTGGTGACGGTCACCTCGACCGGGTGGTCTTGGTTGATCGAGGCGATCAGCCCCACGCTCCGCCGCACCGGGAACGAGGCGCCGCCGTCGAGCGACAGCACGTCGATCACCATCACCACCACGGCCAGCGCGTCCACCGCGACGACTAGCGGCCAGATGCCGGGCAGGCCGACCATGCCGATGGACAGCAGCACGGGCGCCCCCAGCAGCAGCGCCATGGGCCGGTGCGGGTAGATCGACCCCAGCCGCGCCAGCAGCACCAGCGCGAAGCAGAACGCCAGCAGGGCGGGGATGGTGTACATGGCGTGCGGGTTGGCGGATCGGCCTTGTGGGGCGGCGGGCCCGGCGGGCGGGGCTACATCCGCGGCACTTCGATCGTGCGGATCAGCTCGCTGAGGATCTGGTCGACAAGCCGGCCCTCGACCTCCGCCTCGGCGGTCAGGATCACGCGGTGCCGCAGGGCGGGCAGCGCGATCTCCGCCACGTCGTCCGGCACGGCGTAGTCGCGGCCGTGGAAGGCGGCCAGCGTCCGGGCGCCCTGCATCAGGGCGATGCCCGCCCGCGGCGAGGCGCCCATGTGCAGCGTCGGCCACGCCCGCGTCTGCCGGACCACCTTGTTGATGTAGTCGATCAGCTTGTCCTCCACCCGCACCGCCGCGCACTGCTGCGTCGCCTCGACGACCTGCTCGGGCGACGTGACGGTCCGCACCTCTTCTTCCAGCCGCTTGTCGAGGTCGACCTGCCGGCTGTGCTCCTTCAGCACGCGGGCCTCCTCGGCGGCGGACGGGTAGTCGACCATCACCTTGAACATGAAGCGGTCGAGCTGGGCCTCCGGCAGGTTGTAGGTGCCCTCGCTCTCGATCGGGTTCTGCGTGGCCATCACCAGGAACGGCGCCTCGAGGCGGTGGGTGGTGGTCTCGACCGTGACGCGGCGTTCCTGCATGATCTCCAGCAGCGCGGCGTGGGTCTTGGCGGGCGAGCGGTTGATCTCGTCGGCCAGCAGCAGCTGCGTGAAGACCGGGCCCGGGCGGAAGTCGAAGTCCTGCGTTTTCATGTTGAAGATCGGGGCGCCCGTGATGTCCGACGGCATCAGGTCCGCCGTGAACTGGATCCGCCCGAAGCGGCATCCCATCGCTTTGCCCAGCGTCCGGACAAACAGGGTCTTGCCCAGGCCGGGCACGCTTTCGATCAGCACGTGCCCGCCCGAGAACAACGCCACCAGCGTCGACAGCACCAGCTCTTCCTGCCCGACGTAGACCTTGGCTACCTCGGTAGTGATGGCGTCGTAGAGCCGCTGCAGCGGCGTGTCGGGCTTGGGCTCGGGCGTCGGATCGGGCCCAAGCTCGGGCTCGGCGGGCGCCTCGGCGCCGGTCGCCTCGCTCAGCAGCGTTTCCTCGGGCGTTTCGCTCATTCGGCGGCGTTGGGTTTGGCTTGGTTGGGGGCGGG
>JBCCQL010000321.1:0-4329 GCA_039024355.1 Planctomycetota bacterium | reverse complement strand
GCGGTGGGGCCGGCGGCCGCGGTCTGCTCCTTCCCCCGGCGCGCGTCACCGCCGCCGGGCGGCAGCGGCTCCGGCACGGCCGGCTGCGATTTTGCGACCGACACCGGCGCCGGCGGCGCCGACCGCAGGTCGCCCAGCGTGACGTCCCGCTTGGCGATCGTCTTGTGCCCGGCAGCGTCAATCAGCCGCACCCACAGCTCCAGCCGCCGGTCAGCCGGCACGTCGCCCGGCACGACCACGGCGAAGTCGAGCAGCGGGTCGCGCTCGATCTCACGCCAGGCGGACCACACCTCTTGTGGCGTGAAGTCCCACCTCACCAGCGACGCCTCGACCGCCGGCCGGCTGGGGTCCCGCAGCATCAGCGCCGCGTCGCCCTGGAACAGCGCGGCGTCGCCGCCGGGTCCGAGCGGGCGGACACGGACCGACAGCGTCGCCTCGCCGCCCGGCTCGGGTGGCCCCGGCGCCACGGCGATCGCCAGCGAAGCCACCGGCGTGAACGAAGCATCGGACGCGGCCTCCTCGGCCGCCGGTTCGCCCCCGTACGGTGGGGCGATGCCGCCCGCTGGTGGGCCGGACAGGTCGCCGGGCAGAAGCGTTGGCTGCGGGTCGGGCGCGGGGATCGGCTCTAGCGGCAACGCCTCGCCAGGGGGCGGCGTGATCGGCTCGGCGGCGCCGGGGATGCTCAGCTCTGGGGCCGGCATGGGCGGGGCCGATGTGGGCGATGGCAAGGGCAAGGGCGACGCCGACGGCGACGACGATGGGGACAACGATGCCGGCGGGGCCGCACCGGCCGGCGGCACGCGGGGATCGAAGCCGGGCGCCTCGGTCGGTTCGCCCAGGTCGATCTCCGGCAATTCGACGCTCGGGGCCGCCGGCTCGGCTTCGATTTCTGGCAGCGTTGGCGGTGGCGCCGGTGCGTTGCTAGGCTGCGCCGCGTCGCTCGGCGGGGGCCGGTCGGGCGACCAGTCGAAGTTGTCCAGCAGGCTCCGCTCGCCGCCGGCTGCCGCTTCTTCGCCCGTGGCGGCGTCGCCTTGCGATGCGTCGGCAGCGGCGGCGCCCTTCGACCCCGGACCCGTGAGCCGCCGCGGCGGCGTCAGAACCGCCGGCCCGGTCTGGCCTTTGCCCTGCCGCAGCTCGCGGATCACGGCGTGGGCGTCTTCCAGGCAGGCTTCCAGGCGGTAGATCTCGTCCTCTTGCAGCCGCAGCTCGCGGGCGTACAGGTCGCTCTGCATCTGCTTGCCGGCGTTGCAGCCGGCCAGCAGGCAGCACGCTAGCACGGCCAGCACGCGCGCGGCGCCAGCGGGGGGCGGGTTGTAGAAGCACACCGGCATGGGGCGGGAATAGAAAATCTGCCCCGCCGGGTCAATGCAGAAGCGGCGTCGCTCGAAGCCTGCCGCACGCCGCTCGCCGGGCTACTCGAACGCGACGATGAACGCCTCGCCGGCGAACTCGACCCGGTCGCCGGCGTGCAGCTGCTTGCGTCGGCGGGTCTCGACCTGCCCGTTCAGCAGCACCTCGCCGCCCTGGATCACCAGCTTCGCCTGCCCGCCGGTGCCGACCAGCCCCTGGGCTTTGAGGAACTGGTCGAGGTGGATCGTCGGTTCGGGCCGTGGGCCGGCGCCTCGCGTTTGGTCCGCGGGGGTGGGGGCGGGGACGGGCTGATCCGCGTCTTCCGGCGGCGGTGCTGGCGCCATGGTGGTTCAGTCGTGCTGGCCGCGGGCGTGCCGCACGGCGCGGTAGACCATCAGGAAGACGCCGCTGCCAAACAGGCCGACCACGACGCCCACAAACCCGCCGACCAGGGCGCCGATCCACCACGGCGTGTCGGCCCCACTGAACAGGGCGGCGTAGATCGAGCCGACCATCGACAACGCAACCGCCGAGACGAAGATGATCGAGGCCTGCATGACGTTGTCCCACACCCGGTAGTTGACGCCGACGGCGGTGTCGGCCACCACGTTGTACGCCGCCTGCGTGGAAGAGACTCTCGCCGCGTCGCCGGCGGCGCCCTCGGCCTGCCCGTCGGGCGATACGGGCTCCGGCGACTGGGACCTGGGCGATTGGTAGGGGTTGACCGTTGGCATGGTTCCCTCGGTCCTGCGGTGTTGTGCCCGGGGCCCGGCCACAAAAGACGCCCCGCCCGCCGCATCACTCGGCAATGCAGAACAGGTTCCGCTCGCCGCGGATGAAGAGCTCGCCACCGACGGGCGCCGGCGTGGCGTCGACGGTCTCTCCCACCGAGTTCGTGGCGACTATGTTGAACGTGTCCGCGTCCTCGATCACCACGGTCGTGCCGTCGCGGTCGGTCAGGTAGACGTAGCCGCCCGCGGCGACGGGCGAGGCGTAGATCGTCCGCAGGCCGGTCCGCCGGCCGGTGTAGTGCGGCTCGCCCGTCGCGGCGTCGACGCACGTCAGCACGCCGGTCTTGGCCTTGTAGTAGTACAGGCGATTGCCCGAGAGCAGCGGCGAGGCGATGTCCGGCGTGTCGCGTGACTTGGTCCACAGCACGCCGGCCGTGCCCTGCAGGTCGCCCCGGCCGGTGGCCGCAAAGGCGCCCAGGAATGCGCCACGGAACCCGCTGGCGACAAACACCCGCCCGCCGCCCGCCACGGCCGACGCCGCGGGCCGCTTGGTCTGCCCCGCGCACCGCCAGAGCTCTTGGCCCGTCTCCAGGTCGTAGCCGCGGGCCGAGGTCTGGCCGTTCATCACCACCTGCCGGGCGCCGCCGGCGTCGGTCACCAGCGGCGTGGCCCAGCAGGTGGGCTCGTCGCGGTCGGTCTTCCAGACGGTCTCGCCGGTCAGCTTATCGAGGGCGAACAGGCTGGACGGCCCCTCGTGGTCCCAGGGCACCAGCAGCTTGCCCCCGGCCAGCGTGGGCGAGCTACCCTCGCCGAACGTGGCCCGCACGGTCATGTCGCCCAGGTCCCGCTGCCAGACCGGCTGGCCGTCCATCGTGAAGCAGTAGGTCCCCTGCGAGCCGAAGTGGGCGTACACCCGCTCGCCGTCCGTGCAGGGCGACGCCGACGCGAAGCCGTTGGTGCGGTGCGTCCCCTCGTAGGGCGTGGTCTCGATCGCCACCCGGCGCCACACCAGATCGCCCGTCGCGCGGTCGTAGCAGTGCAGCTCAAACCGCAGCGGCTGAACGCGGGGCGGCCCGCTGGCCGGCGTGTCGGGCGCCGCGGGGCTGAC
Organism: Planctomycetota bacterium; assembly: GCA_039024355.1. Taxonomy (GTDB): domain Bacteria; phylum Planctomycetota; class Planctomycetia; order Pirellulales; family Lacipirellulaceae; genus JBCCQL01. The sequence continues at coordinate 1,140 of JBCCQL010000321.1, read as the reverse complement.
GGCCGTTACGACAAAAACTTGGTCGCCCCACACGATGGGCGAGCCCGACCCGCGGCCGGGCACGGCGACCTTCCACCGCACGTTCTTCGTGTCGCTCCACGCGGTGGGCGGCGTCGCGGTGGTCGAGACGCCGTTGCCCCCCTCGCCCCGCCAGTGCGGCCAGTTGTCCGCCCACGCCACGCCGCCGCCCGTGGCTACACAAACGCCAAACGCCACCGACAACGCCGCCACCCAGACCAAACGCATGGCACTGACTCCTGGAAAGAGGTTTCTCATCGCCCGAGACTGGCCGGAGGCAGGTCCCGCGTTGCGCGGCAGCAACCGGTAGGCAGGACAAACTTTACCAGAATGGGTTTGCCGGAGACAGAACTCCGAGACGCAGACAACTCTCAGCCTTCAGCCGCAAGGTGGCCGGATACTTGGCTATGTGGGCCGTGTTAAAGCGAAAACGTAATTCGCACGACTCTCACGATGCGGTCCTCGACAATCACGTGGTACGTGACCGCAATGCTCGCCGCGGCCACATCTTGGGGTATCGCGACGATTCGCGCGTCGAGGGTTGGATGTACGCGGCCGTACCCGGTTGGATTCTCAGCGAGCGTGTGATCTATCCAATCGGCTGCGGCCGTGAGAACCCTACGTGAGGCTGGCCCCAGTCGGACCCAAGCATCGATGAAAGCCGCTTCGACGTCTCGGTCCCACAGTACTGTGTACCGAGTCATTTGCTATCGCTGCTTGATATCTCAGCACGCGCCGCTCGCGAAAGAAGTTCAGCCGTAGTGACGCCGCCGGACCGGCCGAGGGCCTCGACAACTGCCGCTTCATTCGACGTGATGTCGTCTTCAGCCGCACGGTAGGCTCGCGCTTCGTGGCCCGGAGCGGGTGTTGCTGCTGGGTCCGCGTGAACCGTCACTTTCACCCGGGCGTGCTCCGGCAGCGGCAGCGGCGAGGAGAGCCGGAGGACACCGTTTTCGTAGACCGCATCAATCGAATCTGCCATTACACAACTATATCCGCCACGCTTAAGCGCCGGCAACTCTACAAATCCAGCTTCACCGCCAGCTCCTTCAGCTGCTTGGCGTCGACGGCGCCGGGGGCGCCGGTCATCAGGTCGGCGGCTTTCTGGGTCTTGGGGAAGGC
>JBCCQL010000320.1:0-4357 GCA_039024355.1 Planctomycetota bacterium | reverse complement strand
CGCGGATGCGGCGTTCGTGCACGACGCCCCTGGTGCAGGGCCATCGGCCGGGGGGCGGCAGGCCGCGCGGTCGGCTACGCTCACCCTCACGCGGCGGGCCATGGCGTGCGACTTCCAGATCAGCCTGCACGCCTCGGCCGAGCAAAACGAAACGCCCGCCGCCATGGCAGCGCTCGACGCAATCGAGGCGGTCGAAGCCAGGCTGACCGTCTACCGTGACAGCAGCGAAGTGGCCGACATCAACGCGGCCGCGGGCCGCGGGCCGGCGCCGGTCTCGGGCGAGGTGTTCGACCTGCTGCGGCTCGCCGACCGCTTGCACCGCCAGACCGGCGGCGCGTACGACATCACCAGCGGGCCGCTTTCCGAGGCGTGGGGCTTCTCGCGGCGCCGCGGCCGCCTGCCCGGCAAACAAGAACTGGCCGACGCCCTCGCCCGCGTCGGCTGGAGCCGCTGCCGCCTCGACCTTGAGCAGCAGGCCCTCGAACTGCCGTCGCCGGGCGTGCAGATCAACTTCAACAGCGTCGGCAAAGGCTACGCGCTGGACTGCGCAGCGCGGGTGCTCGATGAGCACGGCGTCGACCACTGCCTGCTGCACGGCGGGCGGAGCACGCTGGTGGCGCGTGGGGCGTCTCTCCGCGGGGCGCCACAGGAACAGGCGCGCGGCGCCCCTGCACCATGCCCAGCCGGGTGGCAGGTAGGCGTCCGGCACCCGCTGCGGCCGCAGGTGCGGCTGGCGGAGTGCACGCTCCGCGACGCGGCCTTCAGCACCTCGGGCTCGGCAACGCAGCGGTTTGTGGTAGGCGGCCGGCAGTACGGCCACCTGATCGACCCCCGCACGGGCTGGCCCGCCGAGGGGCTGCACAGCGTGTCGGTGGTCGCCCCCACCGGGGCAGAGGCAGACGCTTTGTCGACCGCGCTCTACGTGATGGGGCTCGAAGCGGGCGAGGCGTACTGCCGCACGCGGCCGGAGGTGCAAGCTTTGTTTGTCGTGCCCGGCGACGGGCCCGGCGAGGGGCCAAGCGGCGTCGCCACCCGCGGCGTGAACCTCGACCCGGCGTGCTGGCGCCTGGCGTCGGTTGGGGCCCGGCCGTAGCCCATCGCTGCCGGCGCCCCGTCGATGGGTGGCCGGCTGTTCTGTTTTTGCGTTGTTTTGGCGAAGCGCCGCCGCGGCCCGCCCGTACAACCGGCGCCGCCAAGGCGGGCTAGACTGCTGCGCTACTGCCGGCCGATGCTTACGGCTACAATAGCCACGCAAGCTGGAGCAGATGTGCCGATTGAGGTGGGCAGGATCTCGCCTCGCGTGCCGCCGGCAGCACAGCACGTGCCGAGCATCCGCCGCACGCCTGTCGCGCGGTGCGGCGCCCCATGCTCCTGGCGGCTGCTTGTTCGAGCCGGCCGCCGAGGGCCCTGTCCCGCCGGCTCGCTGCCACTGGCCCGCCGCCGCTTGCCTGATCCTCCCTCCCACGCCCCCCGCGGCCGCCGACGTGCTTGATCTGATCGTCCAAAAGGCGAGCTACTTCGGCTTCATCGCGTTTCTGGCGCTGTGCGGCCTGGGCCTGCCGATCCCCGAAGAAGCCCCGCTGATTCTGGCCGGCGTGCTGTCCCGCAACGGCACGCTGGAGCACCCCTCGCTGGCGTTCGCAGCCTGCCTGGTGGGGGCCGTGCTGGGCGACTCGCTGATGTACTTCATCGGCCGCCGGCTGGGGCACGGGTACCTGCGCAAGCACCCGCGGTTCGCCCGCTTTATCGACCCGGAGAAGGAAGCCAAGTTCGAGGCGGCCGTCACGCGTCACGGCTTCAAGCTGGTGCTGCTCACGCGGTTCTTGATCGGCGTCCGCGGGCCGGTCTACTTCGCCGCCGGCGCCGCGCGGGTGCCGTACCTGCGGTTCCTGCTGTGGGACGCCGTTTCCGCCACCATGGTGGTGAGCGTCGTGTTCGGCCTGGGCTACTACTACGGCGAGCAGATCGCCGGCTGGGTGACCAACGTCGAGTGGGCGTTAACCGTGCTGGCGTTGCTGGGGGCGGGTGCGGGCGGCGTAGTCTTCTACCGCCAATACAAAGCCCGCCTGAGCGAGGCGATCGACCGCCTGTCGGAGCCGGACGAGGGGGCAAACGCCGCGGCTGGCGAGGCAAACTCTGGCGACGACGCGGCGGCGAGCATCACGCCGGACGACCGCGAGGGCGACAAGCAAGCCGACGCCGGACCAGCCGATCGCGGGGGCGTGATCAACGAAGCACCCGCTGCAGACTCTGCCGGCAGCAAGGAGCCCACGCCCGAGACGCGGCGTGAGCTTTCCGCATAGCAGGGCCGGCTACGGACGCTTCGACGGGCGCCGCGTCAATCGGCGTCCCACCACCACGCCTGCGGCTCTAGGCCTTCGGGCGGTGAAGTAGGCTCCGCGCCCAGCGGCCCGTAGCCGGATCGCTGCACACGCTTCGTCCGCTCTTTCAGCACGCTACGCGGGTCGCTCCAAACGCCGCCGCTGACGCCCGCTACAAACCGCCGGCGGTTGACCTCGCGGTGGTTGACCACCGTCTCAACCGCAGCGGCCGGCTGGTACTCCGGCAGCGGGATCCGCTGGGCGTCCAGCAGCAGCGTCGGCCGCCACTGCCGGGCGTCGTCCCGGTGGGCCTGGTAGGCGATCTCTACTGCCAGGGCCAGGTCGAACAGGTTCCGCAGCTCGGTGTAGACCGGGTACTTCTTGCCCAGCTCCGCGAAGTGCCGGGTGAAGGCAGCGGCGAAGGCGGCGGCGAACTCGTCGCTCTGGCCGGCCGGCGACCGGATGCCCCGCTCGGTGAGCTGCTCGTTCTCGCTCATCACCTTGGCGCCGACGCCGGCCAGCTCGTAGGCGTCCCCCTCGGGCGATGCGTTTACCGAGGCGTAGTTCATGCCGAACCACCACCGCAGCACGCCCGGCCCCGTGGCGTCCGCCTGCCGCGCGTCCGCCAGCTGGTCCAGGTAGCTTTCGACGCCCGGCACGCCGTCGACCAGGCCCATGCCGATCAGCTTCATGTGGTGGTCGGCCTCCACCAAGACGCCGGCGGCGCGGCTGGTGGGGCTGACGCCGAAGACACGCACGTCCTGCTTGCCCACCGCGTCCCGCAGGCCCTCAAGCCACGCCGAGCGTCGCCGCTTGTTGACCGACTTGCCCGCCCACTTGCTCAGGTACGCCTGGGCGGCGGCGAGCGACTCGGGCCGCGGGTCGATCGAGCAGCCGAACGGGTGGGCCGAGTCGCTCCACCCACGCCGCAGCAGCGTCAGCAGGTCGTCCAGCCGAACGACCGAGGCGCCGGCCGCCGGGTCCGCCTCGCCGGTGGCGGCGTTCTCGACCGCTACCAAGCGGCCGTCGCCGACGGCACGCCAGTCGCCCGCGGGGCCGGCCAGCAGCACATCGCCCCGCGGCAGGTCGGCCGTGGGCTCCAGCAGCACGACGAACCGCACCCGCCGCAGCCCAGCCAGCGTTAGCACGTCTTGGCCGAAGGCCTCCTTCGCGGCCTGCCGGCGGGCGATCTCTCGCTCCAGCCGTGCGAGCGAAACATACCGCAGCGTCGACGCCCGGCGCGGGTCGCCGGCCGGCTGATTGGCGGCGGCCTTGGCCCGCTCGCGGACGGTAGACAACCGTGCGGCCGTGGCCGCGAGGTCGCCCGCCAGCGAGCCGTTGTCTGTCGAGCGGACGCGGCGGAGCAGGCCGGACGGGTCGGCGTACACACCGCCGACATACGGGCGGATCTCCGCCTCGCCGCCACCGTTATCTGCCCAGCTGGTCGAGTCGACCGTCGAGACGATCAGGTCGATCAGCGAGTCGAAGTCGGCGTTCGCCCCGCCGCCTTGCCCGCCCTCCTGGCCGGCGCCGCCCGCCGCGCCGGCGCTGCCGCCCGGAGTCTGTGCCGCGGCGGTGAGTGGGCCGCCCGCCGCGAACGCGACAAGCAGCAAACCGGCAAGCACCGGCAAGGCCAACAGCCGTCCACGATCAGCAGGGCGAGCGGCGGTCTTCATGGCGGTGGGTCCGTGTTTGTGGCGGTGGGGTGCGAGGCGCGGCAGGCGCCGCGTCTCGGGAGCGACGGCTACCACCTCGCTCCACGTCGCCCGATTATTCCGTTGGCCGATGGCCGCGTCCAGCTTTGGCTACTGGGCGCTCGGGCCGGGAGTTGCCGCCAACCGGCGCGACGGCCCCAGCGCACGAAAAAAGCGGCCGCCACCCGACAAAGCATCGGGCGGCGGCCGCCGCAGCTTCTCGCCCTGCCGCGCGTGTGCGGCCGGGGCTTATCGCTTCTTACTCACTCCGCGCCGCGTTCAGTGGCCGCAGCCGCAGCTGGGCTCAGCAAAGCCGCAGCTGGGCTCAACGCCGCAGGCCGG
>JBCCQL010000319.1:0-4391 GCA_039024355.1 Planctomycetota bacterium | reverse complement strand
CGCATCAGCAGCCTCTCGCAGCGACGGCGAATCGACCTCGAGCTCATACGCCCGGCGGCCGGCCGGCGGCAGCGAGGCCAGCACGGAGCGGGCACGACGCTTGAGGCTCTCGAGCGGGGCGCCCGCGTCTTGGCGGGTGGCGCCGAAGCCGTCTTTCTCTAGCTCGAGCGCCTGCAGCACGAGCTTGACCGCCTCGCTGTAGCGGCCCTGCTCGGCCAAGTCTTGAGCGAGGTCCAACGCACGCGACACCGCCCGGTCGGTGGGCAGGTGGGCCCCGAAGAAGAGCTCGTGCCGGTCGATCTCGGCCGCGTCTGGTTGCGGTGGTTGCCCTAGGGCGGCGAAGGCCGCTACCAGGCATGCCGTGAGCGCAAGGCCGGCGGTGTGGCAACCGGCAGCCAGACGCTGAGCCTGAAGCCGAAGCCGGCGGCCTACGCTTCGCCAGTCACCGCGGCTCAAGCGTGGCACCACGCAGCCCGCACTCTTTAATCCGCGGCCGTGCATCATGCTCTACCCCTCGCCAACTAACCGGCTCTTCTGGTGGCCGACACGCAGGGCGCTGCACCCGCGTCTACGCCAACCCGAGTGTAGCGGTCCGCCACAAATGGCGTGCATGTGCTTCGCCGCCGCGGGCGAAATTTATGAAGCAACTGCTGCCACAGCAACGAAACCGTCGGCAGCGCAAGTCGGCACAAATTTCAGTGGCGCCAGGCATGCCGACCCGAGCGCGAACAGCGTGGCACCCGCGCTAACAGCGTCCGGCCGTGGAACCCATGCGGGTTGCCACGCCGGTCTGCCGCAGCAACCGAGGCCGCACTATTAGTGCCACGAGCGTCGTACACACGCGACGTCGCCGCGCAGGTGAGCAGCCCATCGCAACTGTGGCTAAAGCGTTCTGCAGAAGTAGCTTACGCCGTTTGGCAGGCTGATGGTCGGCTTGCACATTCGAATTGCTCGACGAGAAGGTGACCTGCTGAGCGAGTTTTTCGCCTTGCTAGCGAGTTAGCGTGCTAGGCTTTGCATCGCAGCCCGCCCGGCGTGTGCAGTCACGCCATGAATCGCGTGGCGTCAGCACCGCGCGCGGCAGAGAAACGCCTTAATCGCCGCGATTTACGGGCATTTTCCCGCTTGTGTTTTGCTGGCGCCGGTCGTTTAATCACGGGCCGTTGCGGCAAGAGTGCCCGAATCGGCCACGAAGACCGCCTAACTTGCATCTCGCATAAATCGAGTGGAGGATCCAACCCGATGGCGAAAGCCGCTCCCAAACCCCCGACCAAAACCGAAATCTTCGCCGGGATCGCCGAGACGACCGGCCTGTCCAAGAAGCAGGTCAGCGAGGTTTTCGACGCCCTGAGCGACCAGATCGAACACGCGCTGGGCAGCAAGGGGCCCAAAACCTTCACGATCCCGGGCCTATGCAAAATCGTCGTGCAGCACAAGCCGGCCACCAAGGAGCGTGAGGGCATTAACCCGTTCACCAACGAGCCCACCATCTTCAAGGCCAAGCCGGCGACCAACGTCGTGAAGGTCCGCGCCCTGAAGAAGCTGAAGGACATGGCGTAAGCCCTGTTGCAGCTGAGCGTGCCCGGCCGGGTACGCCGGTCCAGCACCGACGAGCTACGACGCGTCTGGCTACAAGGCGTCTGGCGACGACGCGTCTGGCGACGGGGCAGCATCCAAACTGCGAAAAGCCGCTGCCAGCCCGCCCCTACAACGGGAGCGAGGGGCTGGCGAGCGGCTTTTTGCGTGCAGGGCTAGGCCTGCCACCGCCGTCGGCCCGGCCCTGGGCTCGCAGGCGAGCACGAGGGCTGCGCGTGGAGGTTTTCAGCCACGCCCACGCCGTTGGCCGCTTTGTGGCCCGAGCGTGCAGCGTGCGCAGCTGTGGGCACGCACCGCGTGGAGACACGCATCCCGCCAAAGACCGACGCAGAAAATACCGCGTCGCTTGAACTGCACGGGGAGCCAAACAAGCAGAGCCCGAAAGGCAAAATCAAGTGGACAGGGGCGGGCTCGAACCGCCGACACCGGCCTTTTCAGGGCCGTGCTCTACCAACTGAGCTACCTGTCCGTCCTACACGCCCGCTTCGGCATCGGGCACCGCGACGAGGGCTGCTCATAATATCTCGCCGCCACGGCGTGTAAATGGCTCTCAGGTTCTTTGTTATGTCGACGGCCACAGTGTCCGTACTTGAAACGTCGACACTCGGAGCGCCGCAAGGTTCAGCAATCCGCTGCTCTCAGCCGCGGTCGTGCTGCTGAGGCGCCGGCAGGCGTCGGAGCAGCACTCCCAGAATTGCTGGCCGCCAGTTTCGACAGTACTTGCCGGGCATGGTGCATAGATGGTTGGACGCAACTCCATGCCAACTAGGACGCCGCCGCGAAGCTACCGGCTTGCCTACCGCCGCCCGCAATCAGGCGATCGTTGCCGCCCGCCTACTTGGGTTGGGCAGCTTCTCACGCGGCGACGTAAACCGCCTGCTTGACAAGACTTGAAGCGGACAATTACGCTCGGTCGGGTAGGGAGAAAGCACACAGTTGCGGCGTTTACCTCGCAACGCTTCCGCAGCGTCGCCGCTGCGGCCGTAGATGCAAACCTGCGGCAACAGCCCCCGCGGTCGGCCGCTTGCATCGCTCCGCATCCGTTGGGCTCCTTTTCAGCGTATCAACCGCCAAGAGCGTCATCATGGAAGCGAGCCGGCCAAACCCGCGATGCTTTTCCCGCTTGGTGCTTGGGGTCGCGCTGCTGTTGGCGGGGCCTGCCGCCACAGCCACGGCGGTAACGCCCGAGAGCCCAGAGGTGCAGAAGCTCATCAAGAAGGCGTTGTCCTACCTGGATAAGCACACCAGCGAAGAGCTTGGCGGGAAGTGCTTGATCGCGCTGGCTTACCTCAAAACAACGCCGCCGCAGCCCAATCACCCCCGCGTGCGTCAGGCCCTCGAAGCCTGCCGCGAGGGCATGCGCAAGCGTGAACGCATCGACATGTACAGCAACGGGCTCGCTGTGATCTTCCTGTGCGAGCAGGGCGGGCGCCGCAACGCCGACTTGGTGAACTTCTACCTCAACGGCCTCAAGCAGCGGCAAAAGGATCACGGCGGCTGGGGCTACGACGAGCGGAAGACGGGCGACACTTCGCAAACGCAGTACGCCGCGTTGAGCTACTGGGAAGCACACAACAACGGCTTTTCGATCGGCAGCGACTCGGTCGAGCAGCTCAGCGACTGGCTGATGCGGACGCAGGACCCCAACGGCGCGTGGGGCTACCAAGGCCAGCTGGGCGAGGGCGGCAAACGCGTCAAGCAGTCTGGCATCACGTGCTCCATGCTGGCCGCGGGCATGGGCAGCATGTTCATCGCAGCGGACCTGTTCGGCCTGCTCGACGGGGGCGCCGACGGCGGCCCGCCGCGTGGGTTGCCGAGCGGCGTGTCGCGGAAGGGCGAAAAGAAGAACAAGCGGTCGCCCAACCTCCGCTCTAGCTCGCTGGACCGCAAAGGCATCTTCGCGTCGATCAAGCGTGGCAACGCTTGGATGGACAAGAACTACAAGGAATCGCTGCCGCAGTACACCATCTACTACCTGTACTCGCTGGAGCGTTACCGCAGCTTTGAAGAGAAGTGGACCCGCAACGCGCCACGCGAGCCCGAGTGGTACGTCAACGGCTACAAATACCTTAAGCAGCGGCAGTCGGACGACGGCAGCTGGAGCGCCGGGTGCGGCCGGCCGCCCGACACGGCGTTCGCTGTTTTGTTCTTGGTCCGCTCCACCCGGGCGATGCTACGCGGCAAGCTTAGCGGCGTGGCGATCGGCACGCGGGGCCTGCCCAAGTACACGCCGGGCCTGAAGTTGGTGGAGGGGCAGTTCGTCATCGAGCAGACCGAGGCCGCCGTGAGCGACCTGCTGAACATGCTGGACGACGACGCCGCAGAGAAGATCGACCAGCTGGCCAACAACCCCACCGCCTTGGTGCTTACCGGCGAACTGGACGAGGCGGCCGAGCAGCGGCTGCGGCAGGTCGTGCGGGGCGGCTCGCCCGGGGCCCGGCTGCTGGCGGTCCGGACGCTGGGGCGGACCGGCAAGCTGGACCACGTGCCGACGCTGATTTATGCCATGACGGACCCAGACCGCCGGGTTACGCTGGAGGCCCGCGACGCGTTGCGGTTTGTCAGCCGCCGGTTCGAGGGATTTGGGTTGGCCGACAACTTCACCGATCGGCAGCGGTACGAGGCGCGGGACAAGTGGAAGAGCTGGTACCTTTCCATCAAGCCGGGGGCGGTGATTTCGATCGAGTGAGCGATCCCGGCCGCTGCGTCTGACCAGCCCCCACGATCCGATTCAGGGTGGGCACTCGCCATCGCCCGTCGCTATCGCCCGTCGTCCCCTAGAAGCCTGGCCGTAT
>JBCCQL010000318.1:0-4396 GCA_039024355.1 Planctomycetota bacterium | reverse complement strand
GCGGACCAGCTGCCCCACCGGCTGAGCGTGGGCGAGCGGCAGCGCGTGGCCATCGCCCGCAGCCTGGCCAACGAGCCGGAGGTGCTGCTGGCCGACGAGCCGACCGGCAACCTCGACTCGAAGAACGGCGCCGAGGTGCTCGACCTGTTCGACGGCATCCACCAAGAGCAGGGCGTGACGATCGTTGTGATCACGCACGGCGGCGAGGTAGCCGACCGGGCCCAGCGGCTGCTCACCTACCGCGACGGCCGCGTCATCAAGGACCAGCTGCAGCGGTAGCCGGGAGAAGCTGCAGCGGCAGAGAGGACGACGCGCGGCAACATCGCGGCTGGTGCGTCAGAAGCGGTACAACGCGCAACCCACCTGGATGCCGGCGCCCACGGACAGCAGCAGGCCGAGGTCGCCGGGCTTGGCAAGCCCCTGATCCATCGCCGCCCGCAGCGCGGCGGGCGTGGACGACGAAGCCAGGTCGAGCCCGTCGGCGACGCAAACCGTTCGGTCTTCGCCGAAACCCAGACGCTCGGCGACCGCCGCCACGAACGGCCGGCAGAGCTGCGGCGGCAGCAGCAGGGCGACCTCGTCCCGCGTGACCGCCTGTTCCGCGAGGAATTTGTCGGTCGCCCGGGCGATGCACTCGGCGTACCGCTGCTTGCGATCGTCCGCCCGCCGGAAGTGCAGGTACGCCTTGCCGGCGTCGTTCCAACCGCCGGAGATTTCTTCTGCCGCGTGGTGCTCCAGGAAATCGTAGAAGGCGAACGCCTGGAAGCCGGTCTCGCCGTCGGGCGACTCGTGCAGCAGCGTCGCAGAGCCCATCTCCGCCAGGCCCAGCAGCCGATCGGGGGCGACGCCGCGGTTGTTCTCCACCTCGGCGGCCAGCACCATCGCCCGCTGCAGCTGCCCGGCGCGGGCGAGTTCCGCCGCCAGGTAGCAGGTCTTCAGGAAGCCGACCGGGCCGCTGAGGATGTCGAACGCCAGCGTCTTGCTGGCTTCATCGGGCTGCCGGTCGTCGTTCATCCGCAAGCGCCCGGCGACCAACGCGGCGATGGCCGGCTCCATGACGAACTCGGTGCGGTAGGTGCCGCACGACACCAGCAGGTCGACCCGCTCGCGTGGGAAGGACGCCGCCGCCAGGCACCGCTCGGCGGCGGCGGTCAGCAGCTCGAGCGTGTCGGCCGCGGCCCCGGCCTCGGTTTCGGCCAGGCCGACCGACTCGACAACCAGCGTCGCCGGCAGCGTGGCGTCCGGCGCCGCGGCTTGCGGCGTGGCGGGCGGCTCCTCGCCCGCCAGGCGGCCCGGCAGCCCGTCCATGGTGTAGAGCGCGGTGCCGGTCGTCTGGCCGGACCCAGAGATGCAGAACGCCAGGTGCTGGCCCTCCGAGACGCGGCCGGCGCCGATCGCGTCGGCGATCGCCAGGAAGTGGCTGTTGCTGGACGTGTTGCCCCGCTCGGCAAGGTTGTTCAGCAGGCGGTCGCCGCAGTCGAAACCGTACAGCCGCTCGATCTCTTTCTTCGCCTCTTGCATGGTCAGCTGCGACGTCTGGTGCGGCACCACGTGGTCGATGCGTTCCAGGGGCCAGCCGTTCCGGTCCACCACCAGCTTGGCGTGCCGCGCGGCGTGCGGCACCACGGCCTCGGTCACCTTGATGGCGTCGGTGTACATCACGGCGCCGCCGTGCGCTTTGTCCGTGGGCTTGGCGATGCAGTACGGGCTGTACTTGCTCAGGGTGTACAGCTCCAGGTCGTGCAGGCCGACCGCCGGCGACGGCGAGAGCCCCATCGACACCGCCACGCCCGCGTCGCCCAGCGTGAGCGAGGCGATCTGCGGGTCCATGAAGTCGGTGATTTCGCGCTGGGCGGTCTCGATCAGGTAGCTGATGTACTCGCCGGAGACGACCATCGCGTGGCGGGCCTCGCCGGTGCGGATCAGGGTGTCCGCCAGATAGACGCCGGTCCACATGCCGGCGCAGGCGTTCGAGAGGTCCAGCGCCAAGGCGTTGCTGAAGCCCAGCCGCTTCTTGAGCGTGAGCGCCGCGGCGGGCTCGTAGGAGAACCGGTTGTCGCCGTCGCGGCGAGAGATGTTGGTGCAGATCAGCAGGCCGTAGTCCGCCGCGCTCACCGGCGAGTGCTCGAGGCAGTCGCGGAGGGCGGCCTCGGCCAGGTCGATCGAGTAGAGCCCGTCGCCGGCGAGGCGCCGCTCGCGGATGCCGGTCAGCCGTTCGAGCGGCAAGCGGATCGGGTTCTTGCAGCCTGCGAGCACCTCTGCCGTCGACACCACGCGTGGCGGCAGGCACACGCCCAGGCTGTCGAAGATAGACTTGGTGGTGCGGGGCATAACAGTTTGCCGCGGGTCGTGTGCGGACGCGTCGGCGGTCACCCGGCCGGCGCCGCGGCGGCGGGCGCCCCGCCGATGGTCAGCAGCGTCGCCAGCTGGGCGATCGTCGGGTACTCGAACAGCAGCGCGGGAGACATCGCCTCGTTCGGCAGCCGGAGGCCCCGGGCCTCGGCGGCCGAGACGATCTGCAGGCTCTTGAGCGACGCCCCGCCGAGCTCGAAAAAGTCGTCGTGGATGCCCACGCGTTCGACGCCGAGCACGTCGGACCAGACCTCGGTCAGCACCCGCTGCAGCTCGTTCTGCGGCCCGGCGTACGCGGCGGCGGACGCCACGCGGTCCGCGGCCAGCGGCGGCAGGGCGTCGATGGCGACTTTGCCCGATGGATTGCGGGGCAGATCGTCGAGCAGGGCCATCGCCGACGGCGTCATGTAGTGCGGCAGCCGCCGGCGGAGCGCGGCGGTCAGCGTCGCCGGGTCGACGCCGTCGGTCTTGCCGCTGGTGGTGTAGTACGCCACGAGCTCGACGCCGTCGCCCGCGGTTTGCAGCTTGGCGACGGCTCCGCAAACGCCGGGCGTCGCCAAGATCGCCTGCTCTACCTCGCCGAGCTCTACGCGGTAGCCGTTCACCTTGACCTGCCGATCGATCCTTCCGAGCAGCTCGAGCTGCCCGCGGTGGTTCCACCGCGCACGGTCGCCGGTGCGGTACACGGGGCGGTCATCGCCGGTAAGTCCGGCGGCGGGGGCGAATCGGCTTCCGGTCCGCTCAGCATCGTTCAGGTAGCCCAGGGCGAGTGCGTCGCTCGCCAGAAGCAGCTCGCCCGGCACGCCAACGGGCGCCGGCCTGCCGTGTTCGTTGACCACGTACGCCCGTGTGCCGGGCAGCGGCCGGCCGATGGGCGCCCGGCCCGACGCCGGGTCGAAGTCGGTGACGTCCGCCACGGTCGACGTCACCACCGCTTCGGTCGGCCCGTAGGCGTTTAGCAGCCGCGTTCCGCTGCCCCGCCACGCGGCGAGCGTGTCCTGCGGAAAGGCATCGCCGCCTACAATCACCAGCCGCAGCGCGGCCGGTTGCTCCGCAAGCGCTTTCTTCGCGGCGGTCACCTCGCGGAAGTAGGCGGGCGGCAGGTTGGCGACGGTCACTCCCTGCCCGGCGGCCTGCGTCCAGAACTCGCTGGGCGACCAGAGCCGGGGCCCACGCACTACCAGCGCGGCCCCCGCCGACCAAGCGGACCACGCCTGCTCCAAAGACGGGTCGAACGTCATCGCGCTGAACTGCAGCACCCGGTCTGCCTCGGCGACCCCGTACACGGGCAGGACCCGCCGCAGGTGGTGCAGCATCGCTGCGTGCGACACCGCAACCCCCTTGGGCTCGCCGGTCGAGCCCGACGTGTAGATGACGTAAGCCGCCTCATCCGCCGTGGCCGCGTGGCTCGGGGGGGCGGTGTCCTGCAGAGCGATCTCGTCGGCCGATTCATCGATCAGCTCGAGCCGCGCCGGCAACTCGGCGGCCGCCAGGCCCAGGCTGACCGCGGTCTCTGTGTCTGAGAGCAGCACCGCGGCGCCGCAGTCGCGCAGCAGGTTCGCGAGCCGTGCGGTCGGTCCGGCGTCGTCCAGCGGCACGTACACGGCGCCCGCCTTCAGGCACGCCAGGTGCGCGAGCCACGCGTCGGCCCCGCGCCGCACACAGCAGCCCACCGGCGACCCCGCGGCCACGCCCCGCTCAGCAAGCCAGCGGGCGATCTGGTTCGCCCGGCTGTCCGCCTGCCGGTAAGTAAGCCATGTCCCGTCACTTTGAATGGCGACGGCGTCCGGCTGCGCGTCGGCCGCTGCTGCGAACAGCCCGTCGAGGCGTGTCACCGCTTTCGCGAGAACCGACGCGGGCGACTCCACCGGGAGCGTTGCGGCCGCGTCCGCGCCCGATTGCCAAGCGTCGAGCAGCCGCCGTTCGTCGGTGGCCGCTAGCTCGAGCGTTTCGAGGCTCGCGTCGGGGTCAGCAACGACGAGCTCCGCCAGCCGGCGGTAGCGGGCCGCCAGCAGCTGGGCTGTCTCGCGGTCGAGCAGCGCGG
>JBCCQL010000317.1:0-4457 GCA_039024355.1 Planctomycetota bacterium | reverse complement strand
TTGCGGTCGGCGGCGGCCCGCGGGTCGGGCTGCTTCTTCTTCGCCTTGCCGGCTTCGCGGTCTTTCGCGGCCGCGTCGCCGGCTGTCGGTTCACCGCTCGCTTCGGGCACCTCTTCCGACTGCTCCCCCTCGGCCGGCTTCTTTTCGGGCTTCTTCTCGTCGGGCTTCTTCTCGTCTAGTTTTTTCTCGGCGGGCTTCGGCGGCCACCACGGGCGGGCCGCGATCGACCAGCGGCCGTAGTGGTGGTACGCCCAGGGGACGAACGCGCCGGGGCCTTCAGCTGGCTTGGGGGCGTCCTTCGCCCCGGTGGCGTCGGCGTAACGCTTGGCCAGGGCCTTCAGATACGCCGCGTCGCTTCCCTGCACGCCACGCCGGATCCGGCCGGCGGCCCGCTCTGGCTTGGGTGTGTGGTTCAGGTTGTCTTGCGGCGCCAGGCTGAGCACCAAGAAGATGTTGGGGTGGTCGTAGGCGAAGTCCGCCACGCCGCGCGTCTCGGGCTCGGAGACCTGGTGCGGCCCGGCGCCCGGCTTGAAGAACGGGTAGCGGTACGTGAAGTTCCGGTTGAAGTCGACGCCGCCCGGCCCGTCCTCGTTCCAACGCTCGTCGCCGTCGTTGTCGACGCCCTCGGTCAGCAGCCGGTAGACGCCCCGCTCGCCCTTGGTGGGGTCGGCCTTGACGAGCAGCCGCGGCTCGTCGGGGTGCGGCATGTACTGGCCGGCCTCATCGGCGACACGCATGGCGGTGATCAGCCCGTCGCCGTTCAGGTCTTCGGGTGGGTCCTCGTCGGTGGCGCCGTCGCGGTCGTCGTCGGTCGGCCGGGTGTTGGCGTGCGACGCAACCACCGGCGCCTCGAACAGCCGCTCCGCCGCGTCGGGCGAGGGCCGCGGGATGATGTAGAACGTCACGTCTTCCAGCAGCGACGCGCCCGCGTCTGGGGCGGCCGCCAGCTGCTCGGCGATCATCATCGCCAAGTGCGAGCCCACCAAATCACCGGCCTCCACGCCGCCGACCACGAGCACCGCCGGCTTGGTATCGGGCTCGCCGGCGCCGACGGTCAGCAGCACCACGTCACGCCCGCCGGCGGTCTTCGCCAGAACGCTGGCTGCGACGCGATCGGACGCGGCAAGGCGATCGACCGACGCGCGGAACGCTGCGTAGCCTTCGTAACCGGCCGGCATCTGTCCGCGGGCCGCTTGTGGCGCCATGAGGCACGCCGCTAGGAGCACCACGGCCAGGGCAAAGCCCCGAGAGTGTGCCTGCCACCGCGGTTCACAAACCGCACGTGTGAGGGCGTGGCAGGCAAAGCGTGTCGAAGCGAGGAGGGTGCGGGAACGCATATCGCCGTGCATCGGGTGGTGGGGCGGAGGATCGCGTCGGCCCAGTCTAATCACGCCCCGCGGCGGTTGTTAGCTGCACCCTTTGATGGGCGGGCGGCGGCTGGCGCCGGCGTCGATCGGCGGCGCCGGCTGCTGGGCCGCCGGCGGCTGGCAACGCGGGCACCAGTATGTGCTGCGGCCTTGGTCGCCCTGGCGCCGCATCTGGATCACCTCGCTGCACACCAGGCAAGCGTCGCCCCGCCGGCCGTACACCCACTTGCGCGGGCCGGAGCCCAGCCGCGTGGTCCGCATCCCGGCGCCGCGGTTCTGCCGCATCAGTTCGTGGGTCGCCTGCAGGTAGGCGAGCAGCGTGCGGTCGTCGATCGACCCCACCCGCCGCCAGGGGTTGAGCTTGGCGAGGAACAGGGACTCGGACTTGTAGACGTTGCCGATGCCCGCGGCGATCGTCTGGTTCATCACCGCCTCGCCGATGGGCGCGGCGTTGTGTACCCGCAGCCGCTTGAGGACGGCCCCAAGATCAACGCCCGGCAGCATCAGGTCCGGCCCCAGCCGCCGCAGGTGGGAGGCGCCCCGCAGCCGGCTGCTGCTGACCAGCTCCAGCTGCTTGGGGCTGAAGTTGACGACGCTGTGCGTCGCGGTGGTGAGCACAATGGCCGCCCGCCCCGGCGGCTTCTTCCACGCCGCGGCGACGGGGTACGCGTGCCACGAGCCGGTCATCCCCAGGTGCGAGTGCAGCACACGCTGGTCGTCAAAGGCGATCAGCAGGTGCTTGCCCACCGCCTCGACGCTCTCCACGCCACGGCCCACCAGCGACGCGGCGTCGATCGCCGGCCCCCGGCGGGGCCGCCACGCAGAGGCGGCGGCAATCGTCTGGCCCGCCAGCACCGGCCGGAGCCGGTGGGCGATGCGGTACAGGGTGTCGCCTTCTGGCATTGCGTTTCCATCCGTGTTCGTTGGGATCGGCTTTGCGGGACTCGGGCGGCGGCCTACTCGCCGCGGTGGACGTAGCCGCGGTTGATGGCGACGAAGCCGGCCGACAGCAGCGGTTCGGCCAGCGGGCTGGCCGCCGGGCGGCGGCCGTCGATCTCTTCGATCATTAGCGAACCGTGCGTGCGGGCGCGGCGGGCCAGCCGCTTGGCGACGGCCACGATCTGCTGCGAGCGGAGCGGCTCGGCGTCGGCGAAGGTGGTGGCCATGCGGGCGCCGTTGCGGCTGGCGTAGGCCACCAGCTCACCGCCTACCATCACCACCAGCGACCCCACGGCCCGCTGGGGCTTGAGCCGGTCTTTGTCCGCCCCGCCGCCGGCGTCGTCGGCCGAGGGCCACGGCAGCGCGGCGCCGTAGGCGTTAGCCGGGTCGGTCGCGGCGAGCAGCACCGCCTCGGCGTCGTCGGCGGCCTCGGCCCGCAGCAGGTCGTCGGCGCCTGCCGAAGCGAACTGCGCTCCGCCAAGCCCTTCGACAAAGTAGCCACGCCGCGCCTTGCCGGCTTCCTCCATCGCCTTGAACACCGGGTACAGGGCCGCGAAGCCCCCGGGCGCCGACTCCCGCGACGCCAAGCTCCGCGTGAACACACCGTACCGCTGCAGCAGCTGGGCGGCGACCGCCGCCTGCCGCTCGGTGGGGCTGGCGGTCGCGGCCGGCGCGAGCGACCAGCGCCCCTCGGAGCCCGGCAGGTGCTCGCGGCGGCGGGAGCGGAAGCGGGCGCCACGCGTGCGTGGCCGGCCGTTCCGTCGGCCCGGCGTCTTGCCCGCCGACGACGAGGCTTTGACCAGCGACCGCACCGGCGCCAGGGTGTCGTTCGTGACGCGGCCCTCCCACACCAGCCGCCACAGGGCGTTCACGAGGTCGTTGCCGAAGGCGCCGGTCGCGTCGACGATCTGGTCGAACCGCAGGGCGCCCCGCTCGGCAAGCAGGGCCAGCACCGCCTCGACCGCCGGGTCGGGCGGCGTGGCATCGCCAGAATCCCCGCGCGGCGCCTTGCCGTTTTTGTCTTGCTCGCCCGTCGGTTCGGGCGGCAGGGCGAGCAGCGGGGCCTGGTCCGTCAGGTACAGGGCGATCCGCCCATCGGAGACGCCCAGGCTCTCGATCCCCCGCCACGCGACTTCGCCCGCCAGGAACAGCTCGTCGAGCTGCGCCGGCTGGTAGTCCGCCACGCGGGCGGCGAGCACCTCCGACTCCAGCACGCTGGCCGGGAGCGGGGCGCCCTGCAGCTGCTCGATGGCGTCCAGCAGCGCGTCGAGCCCCCGCCGCGGCTTGGTCACCCCCTGCCAGACCGGCAAGAAGCGGGCCAGCGCCGCCGCCGGAGCGGCCTCCACCTGCTGCCGGAGCCGGGCGAGCGACCGCCGCTTGATCTGCCGCAGCACCGTGGCGTCGCACCACTGCCGGCGGCCCAGGCCCGTGACAAACTCGCCGGCGATGACGCGGCCCGCCTCGACTAGGCGGTCGAGCGCGCCGGTGACGGGCGACTCGCCCAGGCCCAGCCGCTGCGCCGCCTGGCCGGCCGTGAACGGGCCGTGCGTCCGGGCGTAGCGCGAGACGAGGTCGTCCAGCGGCGTGGCGACCATCTCGAGGAAGGCGGCCGGCAGCCCCGACGGCGGGTTGGCGCCCAGGGCGTCCCGCAGCCGGGCGGCGTCCTCGGCCGCGGCGTAGCGGGGCTCGCTGGCCACCCGCACGGCGATCACCCGGTTGGCGTCCTGCAGGGCCTGCAGCCACGCGTCCAGCTCCGCGGCGCCGCCGTGCTCCGGGTTGCAGCGGGCGGCGATCTCCTCACGCGACAAATCGCCCACGCCCAGCAGCAGGTCGTGCACGTCGTCGGCGTCGCGCACCAGCGGGCGGTCGAGCTTAGCCGCCTCGAGCGCAACCTGGGCGATCACCTCCTCGTCCAGCAGCTCACGCAGGTCGGCGCTGCCCAGCAGCTCGCGCAGCTGCACGTGGTCTAGCGAGAGCGCCGCGGCGCGCCGCTCGGCCAGCGGGGCGTCGCCCTCGTAAAGGAAGTTCGCCGTGTAGTTGAACAGCAGCGATGCCGCAAACGGCGACGGCGCCGACGTCTCCGCCCGGACCACCTGCACGGCCCGCCGCTCGATTTCGCGCAGCAGGCCCACCTGCCGGGGCTGGTGGGCC
>JBCCQL010000316.1:0-4474 GCA_039024355.1 Planctomycetota bacterium | reverse complement strand
GCCAACGCCACGCCGGTGAAGTGCCGCGAAAGCGTTTGAAGAAAACGACTTAGGGGCCGCCGGCGTCCCTCGGCGATCACCACGCAACGGTTGCACCGCCCGCGGCCATGGGGAACACTCACGCGGGGCGGAGCCAGGTCCGGCAGAGCGTAACGACGTCGCCGCTACGACCGCTTGCGATTTCACCCAAGCTTGTTTTCCCCGAGGCGTCTGTGGATCTTTCGGGCCAGCAGCGGCCACCGTCGCCGGGCATCGGCCGCCGAGCGTTCTGCCAAACCGCCGGCTGGGGCCTGCTGGCGGGCGCGGCCGGCGTGGCGGCGGGGTGCGGCGGGAGCGCAGACCAGTTCGGCCGGCTCGACAAGGTTTGGGGCCGGCGTGGCGTCGTGCCGGGGCGGCTGCAGCGGCCGCGGGCGATGGCCATCGATCGGCAAGACCGGCTGTTCATTGTCGACTTCTTAGCCCGCATCCACGTGTTCGACGCCGACGGGCGGTTCCTGCAGGCCTGGCAGACGCCCACGCACGCCAACGGCAAGCCGACCGGCATCACCGTCCAGGACGATCGGCTGCTGGTCGCCGACACGCACTACTACCGCGTGCTGCCCTACACGCTGGAGGGCGAGCTGGTTGAGGAAGAGATCCTGGGCGGCGTCAACGGCCCGGCGCCGGGCCAGTTTGGCCTGGTGACCGACGCGGTGCGCGACTCCACCGGTGCGTTGTACGTCTCCGAGTACGGCGGCTACGACCGCGTGCAGAAGTTTTCGCCCACCGGCGAGCACCTGCTGGAATGGGGGCAGCACGGCGCCGAGCCCGGCCAGTTCAACCGGCCGCAGAACTTGCTGATCGACCCGCAGGACCGCATCTGGGTGTGCGACGCGTGCAACCACCGCATCCAGGTTTTCAGCACCCAGGGCGAATTGCTCTTCCTGTGGGGCGCCGAGGGCGCAGCCCCGGGGCGATTGAGTTACCCTTACGACATCGCCATGGACGGCCGCGGCGTCGTGTACCTGTGCGAGTACGGCAACCACCGCGTGCAACGCTTCACGCAGGACGGCCAGCCGCTCGGCTGCTGGGGCAGGCAGGGCCGCGGCCCGGGCGAGATGCACAACCCGTGGTCCCTGGTGCTCGACAGCCGCGGGCGGATGCATGTGCTAGACACGTACAACCACCGTGTGCAGCGGGTGGTGGTGTGAGCTTGTGCTTTACAATCGGCCGCAGCCCGCGGCCCACGCCACAGCTTCGGCAGCCTGGCGTGAATCGGGCTGATGAACTACGGCCCACGCTGAACCTTTGACTGACGGCTTTTGCCCGCTTGCAAAACCTCTCCCTCGCCGTTGACCGCCCGCTCTGGCTGCTGCTGCTGTTGCTGCTGCCGGTGCTGTGGGCGTGGAGCTACAAGAGCCTGGCGGGGCTGGGCGGCTGGCGGCGGCTGACGGCGCTCGGCCTGCGGACGGCGGTCTTCGCCCTGCTGGTCTGCGCCCTGGCCGAGATCCAGCTGCGGCAGAAGAACGACCGGCTGACGGTGCTGTACCTGCTGGACCAGTCGCTCAGCATCCCCGAGGAGCAACGCGGGGCGATGGTGCGGTACGTCAACGCATCGGTCCGCCAGCACCGCCGGGACGACAAAGAAGACCGCGTCGGCGTGATCATCTTCGGCCGCGACGCCAAGATCGCGATGCAGCCGATCGACTTCTACATCCCCTTCACCCGCCGCGACCGGATCGCGCTGAACGAGGAGTACACCAACCTCGAGGCGGCCCTGAACCGGGCGATGTCTATCTTTCCGCACGACGCGGCCAAGCGGGTGGTGGTTGTCACCGACGGCAACGAGAACGTGGGCGACGCCCTGCGGCAGGCGCGGGCGATGGCCGAGTCCGGCGTCTCGATCGACGTGCTGCCGGTGCCCATCGCCCCGCGCAGCGAGGTGAGCGTCGACAAGGTGGCCGTGCCGGCCGAGGCCCGGCGTGGCCAGCCGTTTGAGCTGCGTGTGGTGCTGGACCACAAAGCGGCGGCCGGCGGCCCGCAGGGCGACGCGGCGGGCGGGCCGGCCCGCGGGCTGCTCCGCATCAAACGCAAGTACACCGACGCCATGGGCGACGGCCGCGAAGAGATCGTCACCGAGTCCGAGGTCGAGCTGCCGCCGGGCAAGAAGGTGTTCAGCCTGGCCGAGACGATCGACGAGCCCAGCTCGTACACCTACGAGGCCCAGTTCATCCCGGCGGACTCGGCGGGCGACGGCTCGACGCGGAACAACACGGCCACGGGCTTCACCTACGTCCGCGGCAAGGGCCAGGTGCTGCTGATCGAAGACTTCGAGCACCGCGGCGAGTTCGACACGCTGGTCACCCGCCTCCGCCGCGAAGGGCTGCAGGTGGCCGTGCAGCCCAGCGACCGGCTGTTCACGTCGCTGGCGGACCTGCAGCGGTTCGACGCCGTGGTGCTGGCCAACGTGCCGCGGTCCAGCGGCTTCGGCGGGCGTGGCGCCGGGCCCGTGCAGGCCAACCAGCTAGACGGCTTCGACGACGGGCAGATCAGCATGCTGGTCCGCAACACCGAGGAGCTGGGCTGCGGCCTCATCATGCTGGGGGGCGACCGGTCGCTGGGCGCGGGCGACTGGGCCGACACCGAGCTAGAGAAGGCCATGCCGGTCGACTTCCGCATCAAGGCCGCCAAGGTCACGCCGGTCGGCGCCCTGGCCCTGATCATGCACGCCAGCGAGATCGCCAAGGGCAACTACTGGCAGAAGGTCATCGCCCGCGAGGCGGTCAAGGTCCTCGGCCCACGCGACTACTGCGGCCTGATCCAGTGGAACGGCGCCGACCAGTGGCTGTGGGGCCAATCGCAGGGGGGCATGATCCCGGTCGGGCCCAACCGCACGCGGATGATGTCCCGCATCGACCGGCTGACGGTGGGCGACATGCCCCAGTTCGACCCCGGCATGAAGAAGGTGGCCGGCTCGTTCGCGCAGCTCACCAGCCCGCGGCCGGCGGTCAAGCACTGCATCATCATCTCCGACGGAGACCCGTCGCCGCCGACCGCCGCCACCATGAAGCTGTTCGTGCAGCAAAAGGTCAAGATCACCACCGTCATGGTGGGCGGGCACGGCGGGCCCAACACGCAGATGACGCAGACGATGCAGCGTATCGCCGCCCAGACCGGCGGCAAGTTCTACGTGGTGAGGAACGCCAAGGCGTTGCCCCGCATCTACCAGCGCGAGGCCCGCCGCGTCGCCCAGCCGGTGGTCCGCGAGCTTAACCCGCCGATCGCCCCCGTGGTGGTCACCAACCACGAGATCATGACGGGCATCCCGCAAGGCGTGCCGCCGATTTCGGGCTTTGTGCAGACCACGGTGAAAGACAGCTCGCTGGTCGAAGTGGTGCTCCAGTCGCCCGAGCCGCCCAACCCGAAGAACGCCACGGTGCTGGCCACCTGGACCTACGGCCTGGGCAAGACGGCCGTGTTCGCCACAGACGCCGGCGCGCGCTGGGCCGGCGGCTGGCCCGGCTGGGAGAACTACGACCGCTTCTTCGCCCAGCTCGTCCGCTGGTCGATGCGCCCGACGGGCGACACCGCCGGCTACACCGTGGCCACCGAAACGCAGGACGGCAAAACCCGCGTCGTTGTCGATGCGCTCGACAAGAACGACGAGTTCATCAACGCCAGCGCCCTGACCGGCTCGGCGGTGACGCCAGGGCTGGACTCTGCGCCGCTCATCTTTTCGCAGACGGCGCCCGGCCGCTACGTGGCGGAGTTCGCCTCGCCCGACGCCGGCAGCTACCTGCTGTCGATCAACCCGGGCCGCGGCCAGCCGCTGATCCGCACCGGCGTGAACGTCGGCTACAGCGACGAGTTCAAGGGCCGGCAGACCAACCGCCCGCTGCTCGAGTCGATCGCCGAGCTGCAGCCCGCGCGTGGCGAGCCGGGCAAAGTCATCGACGCCGAGGCGGGCGTCGAACTGCCCGCCGAGGGCGCCATCCCCGAGCCGCTCTTGGCCATCGACCCGTACCGCCGCGACCTGCCGCCGGCCGTCGCCAGCCAAGACATCTGGCCGCTGCTGGTGCTCGTCGGCAGCTGCGTCTTCTTGGCGGATGTGTTTGTCCGCCGCGTGCAGTTCGGCTTTGAGTGGCTGCAGCCCGCGTGGGCGTGGGTCGGCCAGCGGGTGCTTGGCCGGCAGGCAGAACAGAAGCAGCCCGAAACGATGAGCCGCCTCCGCAGCCGCAAGGCGGAGCTCCGCGAAGCGTCCACCGGCCGTTCGTCCGCCCGCTTCGAGGCAGACCCGCAGGTCGACGCCGGCGAGTCGCCCCTGGCCGAAACCACCGCCACCCCCGCACCGCCCCGGCCGCCCCAATCCGGCGGGATGGCCGGCAGCAAGGAAGAGCCCCGCGAAGAGAGCTACACCGAACGCCTGCTGAAGGCGAAGAAGCGGGCGAAGCGGGACCGGGATGAGTGACTTGTTTTACGGTAGGGAGATCGGGGG
>JBCCQL010000315.1:0-4476 GCA_039024355.1 Planctomycetota bacterium | reverse complement strand
GCTTCTGCAGCGCCGCGACGTCGCCGGCCAAGAGCAGCTCCAGGCACTCGCGGACCGAGGCGTGGGCGTCCGGCGCCGTGCCGATCTCCTTGACCCGCGCTAGCAGCCCGGCGGCCGCCTTCTGCTTGCGCCGCGTGAGCGTGCCGGAGTTGACGCCCAGCGACGCCGCCATCGCCTTCTGCGAGGCGCCGTCCAGGATCAGCATCTTCAGCAGCACGCGGTCCTCCAGCGGCAACGCCTCGACGGCCGACCGGAACGCCGGCGCCAGCTTCACCTCGCACTCCACGGCGAAGGCGGACGTCGTCACGGTGTCGCCGCCGGCGGCGTCGTACGTTTCGCTGAGGTTGACTTCCTTCTTGCCGCGGTGGGTCGACACGCACTGGTTGACCACCACCGACCGCAGCCAGCTCCGCAGCGGCGTCAGCCCGCGGTACGTGGCGATCTTGGGCGGGCGGTCCTTGCGCGGCAGCACCAGCTCGGCCGCCAGGTTCTCGACCGCGTCTACGCCGCGCGCCCCGCCGAACCGCTGCGCGTGCTGCGTTGCCCGCGGCATGTAGTTCTGCTGGAAGGCGCGGGCGGCGCGGTTGTCGTGCAGCTGCAGCCCTTGGGCGACCATGACATCCTCGATCACGTTCTCGGCGATTGTCCCGTAGTGGAGCCGCCCCGCTTCGAGCCCGGCGATAAACGCCAGCACCTCGTCCACGGAGTTGGTCACCACCTCTTGTTTCTGCAGGTGGAGCAGCACCGCGCTCCACATCCGGGCCGTGTAGCCATCCGCCGCCGGGTCGCCCTCGGTGAGTTCCCCGCCGAAGGCCGCCCGCACACACCCCACGGCGTGGCGCCGGAGGCGGTGGCGGAGGGCGGTAGACGCCTCTTCCGAAGAGGCGGCTTCCCACGGGGCGACGATCGTCTCGAGCGGTTGGGTCACGGTGTCGGCCGGGGCGGCAGGGCCCGCGGCTCATGCAGTTGACGCAGCCGCGGCGGGCGGTTGCGCGAGAAAGGGATAAATCTCCGAAAAAGCCGTAAACCCACTATACGCAAGGGATTGCGCGGCATGCAAGCGCGCCGCCCGCCGTATAGATGGCGCACCACGCCGCACCCGCCCGCCAACGGTACGCCACGGGCCGCGGCAGAAAACTTTTCGATTCTTCCGCGCAACGGTTTGCACCGGCGCCGTCAACGGCATGTACCGGCCGCAACCAACCAACCCGGCCGCCAAAACAACCCTTTACGAACCCTTCAGAACAAACGGAGACCACGATGAACGCAACCAAGAACAACCTGCTGGCGGCCGCGGTGATGACGGCCCTCTCGCTCCTGGGCTCGGCCGCGTCGGCCGACTCGAACATCTACGAGAACCTGCTGGACTCGTCGGTGTGGATCGTCAACGAGACCGAGGGCTCCCGCGGCAGCGGCGTAGTGGTCGACGCCGAGCGGCGCCTGGTGGTGACCAACTACCACGTGGTGGGCGAAGCCTCGCACACCGACGTCTACTTCTCCGCCTACGACGAGGACAGCCGCCTGGTCACCGACCGGGCCACCTACCGCTCCAACCACAACACGCTGCGGCAGATGGGCATGGCCGCCCGCGGCAAGGTGGTCGGCACCTGGAAGAAGCGGGACCTGGCCCTGATCCAGCTCGACACGCTGCCGGAGGACGTCCGCGGCGTCAAGCTGGCCGACTCGCCGGTCAAGCCGGGCGAAGCGATCCACTCCATCGGCAACCCGGGGCTGAGCGACTCGCTGTGGGTGTACAGCCCGGGCCGCGTCCGCCAGGTGCACCAGAAGGCGTGGAGCTTCAGCGACGGGCAAGAGGTCGACAGCCGCGTCATCCAGACCTCCTCGCCCATCAACCCGGGCGACTCCGGCGGCCCGGTGGTCAACTCAGCCGGCGAGCTGGTGGGCGTCATGTCGGCCTCGTCCACCACGGCCCGCCTGATGACCTACGCCATCGAGGCCAGCGAGATCCGCGAGCTGCTCGACTGGTACAACAAGGAGCACCCCGACGCCGGCGCCCCGCAGCTCGCCTCGTCCGGCTACTGAGGACCGCGGGCCGCGAGTCAACAACCATCACCCGCCACCGGAGGACGCCCATCCAGCAAGAAGCAAAACGCGACAACCCAACCGCCCGCTCCGATCCTGCTTCTGCGAAAGCCAGGATCGGAGCCGCGTTTGGAGAGGGGCGGTTTGCGGCGGCGGGCGGCGGCGACGGGCGGTCGCGGTCGCTGGCGAAAACAGCCGAGGCTGCCCAAGATCATGGCCCGGCCTCATCGCCGTGAGATGTGCGGCGCCGCCGAGCCACAAGGGGGGCGACGCCCAGCGTGGCAGCGGCCGCCATCGCCAACAGCGCGGCGACCAGCGGCGGGTAGTACAGCACGGCCTCCGACGGGTCACGCCCGTACCGCGCGACCTGATTGCCCCAGAGCATCGCGATCAACGCGCACCCGGCTACGCCTGTCGCCAACAGCACACAGATCGAGAACGCGCGTTGCCGCCCCAACGCCATGGCGGCGCCGAGGCCAACGCAGAACCCGATGAGCGTAGTGATCAGCAGCGAGATCAGCGCCGCCTGCTGCCCGTAAGACAGCCGCGGCGCCGCTTCGGATTCCGCAATCCGCGCTTCGAGGGCTCGGGCCGCCACCAGGTAGCCGCCGAAGCCCACCGCCCCGCCCAGCAGCGGCAGCGTGACAAAGGCGATGCCAACGGCTGCTGCCTTCGCCACGCTGTTGCGACGACGCGGTTGGCTTCGCCCAGGCCCCGGCGGCGACACGAACGGGTTTGGGCTGTCTTCCTCCATCGGGGCGGGATGCCCTGGCGACGGTGCAGCGGGTGCTTTGGGCGGCGTGGCACGGGTGCTGCGATTTGGTTTGCCGGAACGCGGCCGGTTTTGGCTTGGCGGACGGATTCTAGCGAATCCCGCGCAACAGGGCCTGCGGGGGGCGTCGTTGTTGGTGAGGAGTCGGCAGCTGGCCGGCCCACGCCTGCCCGAGAGACGCTACGCGGAGGACCCTGACCATGCCCGACGGACGCCGCAAACGCCGCCACACCAGCAACGCCGCCAAGAACCGCTGGTACGCCCTGCACCGCTCAATTCGCTTCAACCGCCGCTTCGGCCTGGCTTAGAAGCAGCCGCAGATGCTCGCCGATAAACGCGGATGCTCGTCATGGCGGATCGAGTTCCGCGTTGTCAAACGTGCGATTGAAGTCGTACAACCGAACTAGTGCCGTGTTGTACTCGGCTGCAACGATGACATCGCGGTAATCGAGCGCCGCCAATTCACACAGCTCCTCGAATCTCAAGCGATCCCCACCAGCGGCGAACACAATACACCGATGGACGCGATCCGACGACGAAACGTCGCACAACTTCTTCGATAGTTTCTCCGCCGCCTCTTCGCCGTAGTCATGAGTCAGTCGATCCAAGATGTCCGTCGGCAGCTTCATCCGCGTTTATCTGCGTCCATCTGCGGCTCCTACCCCGTCACACGTCCAGGTTCTTGACGTCCAGGGCGTGCTTCTGGATGAACTCGCGGCGCGGCTCGACCTGGTCGCCCATCAGGACGCGGAACAGCTCGTCGGCGGCGCCGGCGTCTTCCATCTTGACCTGCAGCAGGGTGCGGTTTGCGGGGTCGAGCGTCGTCTCGCGTAGCTCCTCGGCGTTCATCTCGCCCAGGCCCTTGAAGCGGGTGATCTGCAGGCCCTTCTCGCCGGCCGAGCGGATGGCGCCCGGCAGGCCGCGGAGGTCTTCGAGGCCGGTCTCGTTGTCGCCGCGGCGGAGGGTGTAGCGGCTGCCCTCTTCGCCGGTGCGTTCTTGCGGGATGAGGGCGTCGATCTCGAAGCCCATCTCGGAGAGGTCCTTCAGCAGCGTGTTGATGGTGCGGACCTCGTGCAGCTCGACGATGCGGAGCCGCTGGGCGGGCGCCGCTTCGCTGGGCGTCGCCTCGCCATTCGTGGCGGCGCCGTTATCGCCCGCGGCTGGGGCCACGGACGACGGCCCGGCGTCGACAATCAGCTCGCCGCCGGCCGCCTCTTCCCGCTCGGCCACGAACGCGTCGAGCTCGCTGCGCGTTGTGAACCAGTGCTCCTCGGTCCCCAGGAAGACGTGGTACACGGGCAGCTTGCCCGTCTGCGGGTCTTGCCGCAGGGCGTGGATCTTGAGGCCGATGCCGCGCCGCTCTAGCGCGATGAGCGCCTCCTCCATGGCGGCCAGCGTGCGGACCAGCCGGGCCATGGCGTCGCCCTCGACAACCAGCCCGCCGCCGGCGTCGAAGACGCTGTCGCCCAGGCCGAGGTCCAAGAGCTGGGCCTTCATCTCTTCTTCGGTCTGGATGTAGGTGGCCTTCTTCCCCTTGCGGACACGGAACAGCGGCGGCTGGGCCACGTACACGTGCCCGCGGGCCACTAGGTCGTACATCTGGCGGTAGAAGAACGTGAGCAGCAGCGTGCGGATGTGCGAGCCGTCCACGTCCGCGTCGG
>JBCCQL010000314.1:0-4480 GCA_039024355.1 Planctomycetota bacterium | reverse complement strand
GGGGTCGGGCATGTCGTCGCTGGTCAACGACATCCTGATGGAGTCGCTCCGCCGCGACCTGATTAAGGGCATGGGCGAGCCGGGCGAGCACGACCGCATCGAGGGCGTCGAGCACCTGGACAAGGTGATCGCCATCGACCAGACGCCCATCGGCCGCACGCCCCGCTCCAACCCGGGCACCTACATCAAGGTGTTCGACGACATCCGCAACCTGTTCGCCCAGCTGCCCGAGAGCAAGCGGCGTGGCTACAAGCCGGGGCGGTTCAGCTTCAACGTCGCCGGCGGGCGGTGCGAGGCCTGCGACGGCAACGGCAGCAACAAGCTCGAGATGGACTTCCTGGCCGACGTCTGGGTGACCTGCCCCGTCTGCCAGGGCCACCGCTTCAACCGCGAGACGCTGCAGGTCCAGTTCAAGGGCAAGAGCATCGCCGACGTCCTGGAGATGGACATCCAACAGGCGATGCAGCACTTCGACGCCGTGCCGCAGATCCTGCACAAGCTCTCGACGCTGCACGCCGTGGGGCTGGACTACCTGAAGCTGGGCCAGCCCTCGCCCACGCTCTCGGGTGGCGAGGCCCAGCGGATCAAGCTCGCGCGGGAGCTGGTCAAGAAGTCTACCGGCAAGACGCTGTACGTCCTGGACGAGCCCACCACCGGCCTGCACTTCGCCGACATCGAGCTGCTGCTGGGCGTGCTGCACGGCTTTGTCGACGCCGGCAACACGGTGCTGGTAGTCGAGCACAACCTGGACGTCATCAAGACCGCCGACTGGCTGATCGACATCGGCCCCGAGGGCGGCCGCGGCGGCGGGCAGCTTGTTGGCGCGGGGACGCCGGAGGCGCTCGTCGAGCAAATGACGAATGACAAAGCACGAATGACGAAGACGCGCAAGCGGAAGACGGCGTCTGGCGAGCAACCAGATTCGTCATTCGTCATTCGTCATTCGTCATTCCGTTCGCACACCGCCGAAGCGCTCGCCCCGCTGCTCAACGGCGGGCCGACCAACGCCGTTGCCGCCCGCAAGGCCAAGAAGCGGGCGATCCGCCAGGCCAAGCACATCGAGGTCCGCGGCGCCCGGCAGCACAACCTGCGGGGCGTCGACGCCAAGATCGCCCGCGACGAGTTCACCGTGCTGTGCGGGCCCAGCGGCTCGGGCAAGACCTCGCTGGCCATGGACACCATCTACGCCGAGGGGCAGCGGCGGTACGTCGAGAGCCTGTCGAGCTACGCCCGGCAGTTTGTCGGCCAGATGCAGAAGCCGGCCCTGGAGCACATCGAGGGCCTCTCGCCGGCCATCGCCATCGAGCAGCGCAGCGGCGGGCACACGCCCCGCTCGACCGTCGGCACCGTCACGGAGATTTACGACTACCTGCGGGTGCTGTACTCACGCCTCGGCCAGCCGTACTGCCCCGACTGCGAGGCGCCCGTCGGCACGCAGACGCCCGACCAGGTGACCGACAAGATCCTGGCCGAGCCCGAGGGGACCAAGCTCTACCTGCTGGCGCCGGTCCCGCTGGGCCCCGGCGAGGCGTACGCCGACGTGTGGCGGCGGCTCAAGGAGTCCGGCTACCTGCGCGTGCGTGTCGACGGCCACACCCACCAGCTCGACAAGCCGCCCAAGACCGACCGCCGCAGGAAGCACGACGTGGCGGTGATTGTCGACCGCATCACGGTGCGGCAGAAGTCCCGCGGCCGCATCGCCGAGGCGGTCGAGGCGGCCCTGTCGCTGGGCAAGGGCGTCATGCAGGTGGCCTACCCGGACGACGCCCTCGCCGAGCCACGCTGGAGGGTGAAGAACCACAGCCAGCACCTGGCGTGCGACGAGTGCGGCCGGTCGCTCGAGACGCTCGCCCCGCACAACTTCTCTTTCAACAGCGCGCTGGGCTGGTGCGAGTCGTGCGAGGGGCTCGGCACCCAGACGGGCGCCAACCCGGCGGCGCTGCTACGCGACCCCGAGATGAGCCTCGCCGAGGGCGCCCTGCTCTTGTGGCCGGGCGTCGAGAACGAACTCTCCCGCGCGATGCTCGAAGGCCTCAGCCGCCACACGGGCATCCCGCTCGACACGCCCTACCAGCGGCTCAGCGCCCGCCAACGCCGCACGCTGCTCTACGGCTGCGAAGACGAGTGGATCGAGGCGGAAGTAGGCAGCGGCCAGCCGGCAGCGGGCAGCACAAAACGGGCTAAGGCCAACAGCCAACAGCCAACAGCCAACAGCCGCCTGAGGTTCCAATTCAAAGGCCTCTACCCCGCCCTGGAGGACGCCTCTCGCCTGTCGGCACGCATGCGGGCCACGCTCGAGCACCTGGTGGACGAGATCGAGTGCAGCGAGTGCGGCGGCAGCCGGCTGCGGGACGACGCCTCGGCCATGCGGTTCCGCGGCCGGACCATCGACGAGCTGTGCCGCACGCCCCTGGGCGAGCTGCTGCCGCAGGTCAAGAAGTGGAAGCTCACCGCCCGCGACAAGCGTATCGCCGGCGAGCTGGTCCGCGAGATCGAGAACCGCATCACGTTCCTCGTTGAGGTCGGGCTGGACTACCTGACCATCGGCCGCAGCGCGCCGACGCTCTCCGGCGGCGAGTCGCAGCGGATCCGGCTGGCCAGCCAGGTGGGCAGCGGGCTGGTGGGCGTGCTGTACGTGCTCGACGAGCCCACCATCGGCCTGCACCCGCGTGACAACGCCCGGCTGGTCCGCGCGCTGCACAAGCTGCGCGACCTGGGCAACACGCTGCTGGTGGTCGAGCACGACAAGGAGGTGGTGGCCAGCGCCGACCGCCTGCTGGACTTCGGCCCCGCCGCCGGCCGGCACGGCGGGCAGATCGTCGCCCAGGGCGCGCCCGCGGCCGTGGCGAAGAAGCGGGCGAGCGTGACGGGCCCGTACCTGAGCGGCAAGAAGGCGATCCCCGTGCCGACGAACAGGCGGATCCAGGCGGGCGATAATGACGAAGCACGAATGACGAATGACGAACGCAAGCGGACGGATTCGTCATTCGTCATTCGTCATTCGTCATTTCTGCGTGTCGTCGGCGCCCGGCACAACAACCTGAAGAACGTCACGGTCGACATCCCGCTGGGCTGCCTGGTGGCGGTCACCGGCGTGTCGGGCAGCGGCAAGAGCTCGCTGGTCAACGAGGTGCTGTACAACCAGCTGGCCCGCACCCTGCACCGCGCGAGCCTCGTGCCCGGCGCCCACGACGCCATCGAGGGGCTGCGGCACATCAACAAGGTGATCCGCGTCGACCAGGCGCCGCTGGGCAACTCGCCCACGTCGAACCCGGCCACCTACACCGGGCTGTTCGACCTGATCCGGCAGCTCTTCTCCCAGCTGCCCGACGCCAAGCTCCGGGGGTACTCCGCCCGCCGGTTCAGCTTCAACGTCCCCGGCGGGCGGTGCGACGACTGCGAGGGCGCCGGCGAGCAGTGCGTCGAGATGCACTTCCTGCCCGACGTCTGGGTCCAGTGCGAGACCTGCCGCGGCCAGCGCTACAACCCCGACACGCTGGCCGTGAAGTACCGCGGCCACAACATCGCCGAGGTGCTGGCCATGCCCTGCGAGGAGGCGGTGCGCCTCTTCGACAACCTGCCCAAGATCCGCCGCATCCTGCAGACGCTGTGCGACGTCGGCCTGGGGTACGTGACGCTGGGCCAGAGCGCGCCGACCCTGTCCGGCGGCGAGGCCCAGCGCGTCAAGCTGGCCGCCGAGCTCTCGCGGCCCGACACCGGCCAAACCCTCTACCTGCTGGACGAGCCCACCACCGGCCTGCACTTCGACGACCTGGCCAAGCTGCTGGACGTGCTCAACCGGCTGGTCGACCTGGGCAACACGGTGGTGGTGATCGAGCACAACCTGGACGTCATCAAGACGGCCGACTGGGTCATCGACATCGGCCCCGAGGCGGGCAAAGACGGCGGCCAGGTGGTGGCGTGCGGAACGCCGGAGGAGCTCGTAGACGGAATGACGAATGACGAAGCACGAATGGCGAAAACGCGCAAGCGGAAAACGAAATCCGCCGCCGCCGACCATTCCCCTTCGTCATTCGTCATTCGTCATTCGTCATTGCGCTCCCACACCGCCGAAGCGCTCGCCCCCGTCCTCGCGGAGGGGCCGCACGAGCGCCGGCCGGTGTTCGACCCTCACGCCCACGAGGCGGTTGGGCCCGACGACGTCGACCTCGACCAGGTGGGCGAGGGCGTCGCCATGCCGTGGGAAGAAGACGGCCGGCACTGGCACACCCAGGCCCGCGTGGCCCGCGACGGCACGGCCGTCCGCTGGGACGGCCGCATTGTCGACCGCGTCGAGCATCGCGATCGGTGCCGGAACGGCATTGAGCGCGCGAGGGTCAGCGTTGCCGTACGAGAGGTGTGCGTGTGATTCGGTCATGCCCGGCATGAGGAAGCACCCGTCGGCGTCGAGGTGATCGGCGTGGTCGAAGCGCGGTGCGGAGTCGCTCGGACCGGCGTAGACGACGACGCCGTCGTCGAT
>JBCCQL010000313.1:0-4484 GCA_039024355.1 Planctomycetota bacterium | reverse complement strand
GTGAGCGGTTAGAACCGGCCCGCGCCGGCGGCTTGGCGCCCACGCCCTTGCTGGACCCGCCGCCCGACCCGTCGCGGCCAAGCGTCTTGGCCGCCGTCGGCTTGCCGCGGTGCACGGCCGGCGTCACCTCGGAGTCTTGCTTGGCCGGCGATTCGTCACCGGCGTGCACCGCCGGCGCCAAGGCAAAGACCGCCGCCGCTAGAACGAGCTTCGCGTCCATGCGAACTCTCCTTGGGTGGATCTGATTGGAACCACAGATGGGCACGGATAAACACGGATGACGCTTAGCCGCGAAAAGGCGCAGGAAGCACAAATAACGTGGGAATTCAGGCATTCCCTTTTGTGTCTTCTGTGCCTCCTCGCGGCCATATCTATCGGTGTCTATCTGCGTCCATCCGTGGTTCCTCACTCACGCCTCGGGGCGTGTCATGCTGTCGTAGTCCATCAGCTCTTCGAGCCGCTCGGGCGGCATCAGGTTTAGTTCGCCGACGAGCTGCTTGATGGTTTTGTTCTCTTTGTGTGCTTGCTTGGCGAGCGCCGCACACTTCTCATAGCCGATCTCTGGCGCCAGGGCGGTGATGGTCATCAGCGACGCGTCCAGGAGCTCCGCGCACCGCTCTTCGTTGACCTCCAGGCCGGTTAGCAGCTTGTCGACGAACACGTTGCAGGCGTTCGCCAAGAGCGAGACCGACTCCAAGAACGCGTCGATCATCACCGGCATCGCGACGTTCAATTCAAAGATCGACCCCACGCCCCCCATGCCGGCCATGGTCACCGTGGCGTCGTTGCCCACCACCCGACAGCACACCTGCATGACCGACTCGCAGATGACCGGGTTGACCTTGCCCGGCATGATCGAGCTGCCCGGCTGAATCGCCGGCAGCACCAACTCCCCGATCCCACACCGCGGCCCGCTGCCGAGGTGCCGGATGTCGTTGGCGATTTTTGAGAGGGAGACGGCGCATCGTTTAAGCCCGCCATGGGTAGACACAAACGCGTCTTTTGCCGCTTGAGCGCTGAAGTGATTGCCGGACTCCTCGAAGTAACCGCTTGCGTGTCCGAGGCGTTCGCTTAGCACGGAACAGACGCTACCCCCAAACGCCATCGGCGTAT
The DNA here is from genome assembly GCA_039024355.1 of Planctomycetota bacterium. Lineage (GTDB taxonomy): Bacteria > Planctomycetota > Planctomycetia > Pirellulales > Lacipirellulaceae > JBCCQL01. The sequence goes on along the minus strand of JBCCQL010000313.1, from coordinate 3,371 downwards.
TGATGCCGGTTCCGACCGCAGTGCCGCCGATAGGCAACTGGTCCGCGAGATTCTCGTAGTCGTGCTGGCACTGCAACGCCGAAAAATGAAGCTGGCTTGCAAAGCCCGCAAAGACCTGCCCAACGCGAACCGGCGTCGCGTCCATGAGGTGCGTCCGACCGACCTTGATAACACGGTCAAACTCGGCGGCTTTCTTTTCGAGACCGCTCGCAAGCCGTTCGATAGCGGGAGCCAAAACCAAGCGCATCTGCTCGACCGCCGCGATGTGCATCGCCGTCGGGAACGTGTCGTTGGACGACTGCCCCATGTTGACGTGGTCGTTGGGGTGGACGCCGCCGTCGGCTTTGGTTGTGGCGCCGAGGCCGAGCCGCGCGTTCGCTAGCGAGGCGATCACCTCGTTGGCGTTCATGTTGGTGCTGGTGCCGCTGCCGGTCTGGTAGACATCGACCGGGAAGTGCTCGTCGTGCTTGCCAGCGGCCACCTCATCGGCGGCGGCGATGATCGCGTCGGCGATTTTTGCGTCGAGCTTGCCGAGGTCCTTGTTCGCCTGCGCACAAGCGGCTTTCAGGTGCCCAAAGGCGTGGATCACCGCTGGCGGCAGTGGGCGGTTGGCGATCGGGAAATTCTCGACCGCCCGCGCGGTGCTCGCGCCGTACAGGGCCCCGGCGGGCACCTGCATCTCGCCCATCGTGTCGCGTTCGGTCCGGAACTCTGCCATCGCCTTCGCCTTTTGCTCTGCGTGCGTGTCGCAATGCCGGTGACGCCCGCGCATGCTAGCACGCAGCCGATCGCGTGGCGATGATAGGCAGACCGCCTGCACGACGGAACGCCGATTTTGGAACCACGAAGGACACGAAGGAACGCGAAGACGCCGGCGCCTACCACCTTCGCGTCCTTTGTGCCCTTCGTGGTTCTCTTTATGCTGGCGCCATGCCAACGATCCTGGACAAGATCGTCGCCACGAAGCGGGCCGAGGTCGCCGAGTCGATCGCCGCGGTCAGCGCCGCGGAGCTGCGTGCCGCCATTGCTACCGCACCGCCGCCGCGGGACTTCTTCGCGGCGCTCGCGGAGCCCGGCGTGCGGCTCATCGCGGAGGTGAAGCGGGCGAGCCCGTCGGCGGGCGTCATCCGCGAAGACTTTGACCCGGTCACAATCGCCCAGGCGTACGAGGCCCACGGCGCCGCGTGCATCAGCGTGCTGACCGACGGGCCGTACTTCCAGGGGCATCTCGATTACCTCCGCGATGTGCGGTCGGCCGTCGGCGTGCCGTGCCTGCGGAAGGATTTTATTCTCGACACGCACCAGCTGCTCGAGGCCCGCGCGGCGGGGGCCGACGCGGTGCTGCTGATCGCCGAGTGCCTGACGCCCGCAGAGCTGGCGCGCCTGCACGCCGAGGCGGTGGAGCTGGGCCTCGCGCCGCTGGTGGAGCTGTACGACCGGGCGAACCTGCCGGCCGTGCTGGACGCCGGCGCCACGCTCGTCGGCGTGAACAACCGCGACCTGCGGACCTTCGAGGTCGACCTGAACCACACGATCGAGCTCCGCCAGCACGTGCCGGACCAGTGCCTGCTGGTCGCCGAGAGCGGCATCAAGACCCACGCCGACGTCCAGCGGCTAGCGGCGGCGGGTGTCGACGCGATGCTGGTCGGCGAGTCGCTCATGCGGCAGCCGGACATCGGCGCCGCGGTCGACGCGTTGCTGGGCCGCGGCGAGTGACGGCAGCCACGAGAAGGCACAAAGGTCACATAGCAGCGGTGGCGCAGGAAACAGAGCAGGTGGGTAGGTCCTCGCCCGCCTTGCGATTTGCGTCTTCTGCGCCTTTTCGCGGCCATGATTGATGGGTGGCAGGCCGTGGCGTACGCGGTCCGGGGGACGGCGCCGGGAAGGGTAGCCGCGAGAAGGCACAGAAAACGCAGAGACGCGTCGTGTCACGGAACCGAGCAAGCCGCGGCGTTCTTGCCCGTCTTTCTTTGCGGCTTTTGTGCTCTTTCGCGGCCATCGATTAGGCGGCGGGCTGCGCGTGTGCCGGGTTCTTCCGACGACGCGTTGGTCGTCGGTTATGGCGTGCGTGTACGCGTGGGCGGGGCCTGTAGTGCGCTGCTGGGAACTGGTCTCTGTGCGTGGCGGGCGGCGCGGTATTGTCCGCGGCATGACGCCACTCGCCCAAGTTGCCCCCCTGCCCGCCCCAGGCACCGCACCAAGCCCCGCGCCCGCTGGTCCACCGCCGGCGGCGCCGGCCGCGCCGGGCGGTCGCTCACCGAAAGAGGTGCTGTCCGACGCGGTGGCTGACGTGCAGGGCCTGCGGCTGGGCGAGATCGACGGCGCCGAGGCCTACGCCCTGTGGACCGAGTACGGCGTGAACTACGCGATGAAGATCGCGCTGGTGCTGATCATCCTGACCATCGCCTGGACGCTGGCCGGCTGGGCCGGCGCGCTGGTCGACCGCAGCCTCCGCCGGCTGAAGTTCGACACGACGCTCACCAAGTTCCTGGCGCGGCTGGCCCGCTGGCTGGTGCTGCTGCTGGCCGGGCTGATGTGCCTGAGCTACTTCGGCGTAGAGACCACCAGCTTCGCCGCGGTGATCGGCGCCGCCGGCTTGGCTGTCGGCCTGGCGTTCCAGGGCACGCTGTCCAACTTCGCCGCCGGCGCCATGCTGCTGCTCTTCCGCCCGTTCAAGGTGGGCGACGCCGTGAACGTGGCCGGGCAGCTGGGCCTGATCGACGAGATCAGCGTCTTCACCACCACGCTCGACACGTTCGACAACCGGCGGATCATCATCCCCAACGGCGAGGTGTTCGGCTCGGTGATCGAGAACATCACGCACCACCCCATCCGCCGCGTAGACGGCGACGTGGGCGTCGGCTACGCGGCGGATGTCGACCGCACGCGGGCGGTGCTGGAAGAGGTGGCCGCCGCCGTGCCCGGCACGGTGGGCGACAAGGAGCCCGCTGTGGTGCTGCTGGGGCTGGGCGGCTCGAGCGTCGACTGGAGCGTCCGCGTGTGGGCGCCGACGGGCGACTACCTGGCTGTGAAGCAGGCGCTGCTGCGCGAGATCAAGGTGCGGCTGGACGCGGCGGGCATCGAGATCCCGTTCCCGCAGATGGACGTCCACGTGCGTAACGCGGCGTGACCGCGGGTGGGGCTAGAGCGCAGTGAGGACGAGCGTCGTGAGGCTCTCGGGCGGCAGTTCGAGGGCGCCGCCGCTGGGGTTTTCGATCTTCACGCAGTCTTGCCGGCTGGTCGTTCGCCACACCTCGGCCAGGGCGTACCCGGCGGGCAGGTCGACCCGCCGCGGCTCTTCCGCCGAGCGGTTCACCAGGACGCACGCCAAGCGGCCCGCTGGCGTGCGTGCGGCCATCACGGGCAAGGGT
>JBCCQL010000312.1:0-4486 GCA_039024355.1 Planctomycetota bacterium | reverse complement strand
GGCGACCGCGGCGGGCAGAACATGATCGAGCCCGCGGCGTACGGCGTCGCCACGTGCTTCGGGCCCAACACCAAGAACTTCCGCGACATCGTCGCCGCCCTGACCGGCGCCGGCGGCGGGCAGACCGTGGCGGACGCCGCCGGGCTCGAGGCGTTCGTCCGCTCGTGCCTGGAAGACCCCGCCCGGCGTGAGCGGATGGGCGCCCGGGCCCGCGCGTTCGTGGCCACGCAGCTGGGCGCTACGGCCCGGACGATCGACCTGCTGGAGAGACTCGCCCCGCCCGTGGGATCGGATCAGTCGCACGCCGCGTAACATGAGCGTACGGCTCTGCGGCGTGAACGCGGGCCGGCGGCGTTCACGCCTGGTCCTTGGTGACGTGCTCGTGGTTCTTGATGTGGTCCGGGCAGTAGCAGCACATGCCCTCGCACTGCGAGCAGTAGCGGAAGGCGGTCTTCGGCGCCATCTCTTGGGTCAGGCCGCACACGCGGCACTCGTGCGCGATCTTCTTGGGCTTTGCCCGCTGCTGGAAGGCCCGCTTGCGGTGCGCCTGCTTCGCCCCGCGGACCACGGCGCCGGCGAAGAACAGGAAGTAGTTGGTCACGGCCGCCGCGATCATCAGCCGCGTCGACAGGCCGCCCCAGTAGAACGCGTAGCCGTACAACGCCCACGTCAACGCGGCGAGCCACTTGGCCTGGACCGGCAGCAGCATGTAGACGCGGATCGTGAAGTCTGGCAGCAGCGTCGCGAACGCCAGGAAGACGCTAGACTTCGCGTAGAACGGGAATGCGGGCGTTTCGGGCGCGGCGAAGGCGGCCGCGGCGGTGGCGACGAAGCCGACCAGCAGATACGCGTTGTAGCGGAAGGCGCCCCACACGGCCTCGACGGTCCGGCCGAAGAAGTAGAACGCCGACAGGTAGATCAGGATCCACAGCGGGTGCACCGCCGGCGGCGTGACCACGTAGGTGAACAACCGCCAGACCTCGCCCCGCATGACCAGGTCGGGGATCAGCACCGTCTTGCTGGTCAGCTGCTGGCCGCCCGCATCGGCCAGGTATACAAACCCCTGGCCGAGCACTAGGTACAGCGTGGCGTTCTCCACCGCGTACCGCCCGAACCGGCGGTCTAGCTTGTCGAGCAGCGTCATGGCGGCCGGCGTGCTAACGGGGCGTGGCGTTGCGGTCCCGGTGGATAGCGCTGCAGCGGATGTTGCGTTGGTGTAGCCGGAAGGCGAAGGGGTGTTTCCTGCGGCAAGGAGGGCGAAGCAGGCGCTGCGGTGCATCGTCGTGGTGCATCGTCGATGCAGCCCGACGCCGCCGCGGGAAACACCACGCAGCCAGATGGCTACGCCAACTCAAGAGCCGCTGTAGCCCTCGGTCGTGTCGCCGGTGGCGGCGCTGGCAACCCGCACGCCCACAAACAGCCCGAGCGACAACGCCGCCCACAGTGCCGGGTACACCAGCAGCGGCCACATGCCGGCGAAGTAGGCGCCCGCGCACCAGCCAACGAACAACAGGGGCAGCGAGACGCGGATGCTGGGCAGCGACATGGTTTTTCGAGGCTCAAGCGGGGCACAGGCGGTTTTCTCCACCGAACTTACTTGCCACGCCGGCCGAAGGAAAGCCGCACCCGCCGCACAAAGCCCAAGCGGCGGCCGGCGCCACCAACGGGCCCCACCCCCGCGTTTGGCGCCGCGCGGGTATAATCGGGCGTTATGAGCGTGATCAAAATCCGCGGGCTGCAGAAGTCGTACCGCGTTTACCAGAAAAAAGAGGGCCTGTTGGCCTCCGTGTCTGGCCTGTTCAGCCGCGAGTACCGCGACGTCGACGCCGTGCGGGGCATCGATCTCGACGTCGAGGCGGGCGAGTTCGTGGCGTTCCTCGGCCCCAACGGCGCCGGCAAGACCACGACGCTCAAGCTGCTGTCCGGCGTGATCAGCCCCACGGCGGGCCAGGCGTCGGTCATGGGCTTTGTGCCGTGGGACCGGCCCGACGAGTACCGCCGGCGGTTCGCCCTGGTGATGGGGCAGAAGAACCAGCTGTGGTGGGACCTGCCGGCCGCCGAGTCGTTCCGCCTGCACCAGCAGATCTACCGCATCCCGCTGGCGGACTTCGACCGCACGGTCGACGAGCTGGGCGAGCTGCTGGACGTCAAGCGGCTGATGAACCAGCCGGTGCGGGAGCTCTCGCTGGGCGAGCGGATGAAGATGGAGCTCACCGCCGCGCTGCTACACTCGCCGGAGGTGCTGTTCCTGGACGAGCCGACCATCGGCCTGGACGTGGTGGCCCAGCACAACATCCAGCAGTTCCTCAAGGAGTACCAACGGCGCCAAGAGACCACCATCCTGCTCACCAGCCACTACATGAAGGACGTGGCGGCGCTGTGCAAGCGGGTGGTGATCATCGCCCAGGGGCAGATCATGTACGACGGCTCGCTGGCGGGGATTATCGACCGCTTCAGCGGCCACAAGGTGCTGACCGTGCAGCTGAGCGAGGGCGACATGCCCGGCGGCGCGGCGCCGACCGGCATCGCCCGCTTCGGCGAGGTGCTGGGCGTCGAGCCGCCAAAGGTCAAGCTGAAGGTCGAGCGGTCCGTGATCGCCGACACGCTGGCCGGCGTCCTCGACGAGTACGCCGTAGAAGACGTCAGCGTCGAGGACCCGCCGCTGGAGGAGGTCATCGCCGAGATGTTCAGCGTGTCAAACGACGAAGCCAAGGCCGAGCCGGTGGCGGTTTGAAGCACTGCACCGGCAACGGCGCCTTGCCGGTCACGACTGACGGGGAACGCTGATCCTCGCTGATCGACGGTAATCTGAGTAATCCGAGTGGCGCCAACCATAGTTATTAGCGTTGATTAGCGCGGATTAGAGTTCCCCTTCTTCCGTCCTTGACGTCCCAAGCGGTTGAAATTGATGCAAGCCCGCGCCGCAACTTGGTGGACGATCCTGCGCATCTGCGTCGAGGAGCGGCTGGTGTACCGGGGCGATTTTGCCCTCGGCACGCTGATGCGGTTCCTGCCGATCCTGACGCAGATCTTCCTGTGGACCACGGTCTTTTACGCCGTGGGGCAGGCCGGCGGCGGCGACGCGGCGTCGGGCGGCGGGGAGCAAAGCCCCGGCGGGCCACGCATCCAGGGCTTCAGCCGCGACGACGTCATCGCCTACTACCTGCTGACGATGGTCGCCCGGGCGTTCTCGTCGATGCCGGGGCTGGCGTCGGGAGTCGCCCGGCAGGTCCGCGAGGGGGAGATCAAGAAGTTCCTGCTGCAGCCGATCGACCTGCTGTCGTTCCTGCTGCTGGCCCGCATCGCCCACAAGCTGGTCTACTACGCCGTGGCGACGCTGCCCTTCACCTTCGTGTTCTGGCTTTGCGGCGACTACTTCCCCGACTGGCCCGAGCCCCAGGTGTGGGCCGCCTTCCTGCTGTCGCTGTTGATGGGCTTCGCCCTCGGGTTCTTCCTCGAAGCGACGCTCGGCATGATCGGCTTCTGGTTCCTCGAGGTGAGCTCGCTGCTGTTCGTCTACATGCTGGCGAACTTCTTCTTCTCGGGGCACATGTTCCCGCTCGACTTCCTCACCGACAGCGTGCCGGAGTGGCTGGCGACGCTCCTCTGGTTCCAGCCGCTAAAGTTCCTGGCGTACTTCCCCGCGGCGGTCTACCTCGGCAAGATCACCGGCCCCGAGCTGTGGCAGGGCCTCGCGCTCCAGGCCGCCTGGGTGACGTTCTTCTTCTTCGCGGCTCGCTACGCGATGCAACGCGGCTACCGTCGATACAGCGGCTTTGGCGGCTGAAGCGAGTGCGGAATGCGGATTTCGGAATGCGGATTCCTTGAGGACGATCCCTGGTGGGCGATTCAATGAGCAGCGATTCCGCAATCCGCAATCCGCGATCCGCACTCGTCTTCTATCCGAAGCTCCTCTGGACGTTCGCGCGGAACTCGCTGATCCGCGACATGACGTTCCGCTCGAACTTCGTCATCGAGGCGATCAGCAGCGTCGTCTGGATGGTGATGAACCTGGCGTTCTACCTGCTGGTGTTCCTCAAGATCGAGGAGGCGCAGGCCGCGGGCGAAACGGCGACGATCGCCACTTGGGAGAAGCCCGAGTTTTTGATCTTCATCGGCACGACGATGATCATCAACAGCGTCATGCAGGCGTTCTTCATGCCGAACGCCCAGGAGCTGAGCGAGATGGTCCGCACCGGCGGTCTCGACTTCGCGCTGCTCAAACCGATCGACACGCAGTTCCTCGTCTCGCTGCGCAAGAGCAGCTGGTCGAGCCTGGGCAACTTCCTTGTGGCCCTCTGCCTGATCGCCTACGCCGTGCCGCAGCTCGCGGAGCCGCCGTCGCTGCTGTCGTGGCTGCTGTACCCGGTTTACGTGGCGTGCGGCATCCTGATCATGTACTCGATCATGATAAGCCTGGCGGCGACGAGCATCTGGCTCGGCCGCAACCAGACGCTCTACGACTTCTGGTTCTACATCACGAACT
>JBCCQL010000311.1:0-4499 GCA_039024355.1 Planctomycetota bacterium | reverse complement strand
GCGGGCTTCTGGCGGCTGCGCAGCCACTGGTTGATCTAAGAGGCGTTGTGGCTGCGCGACGTCGGGTCGTGGGCGTCGTCGGGGCTCGACCCGCTCGAGCAGGCGACGCAGCTCTTCGACTGGGCGGTGCGGAACGTCACGCTGAACGACGCCTCTTGGATCAGCCGGCCCTCGTCGGGCGAGAACTGCGGGGCGCCCAGCCCCGCGGCGGAGATGGCCGACCGCGGCGGGGCGTCCGCCGCCGCGGCCGAGGCCAATGACGCCGGCGCCCAGTCTGCGGGCTTCTGGCGGCTGCGCAGCCACTGGTTGATCTGCTCTACGATCTGGGCGAGCGCGCCGGCGTCGGGGCTGGGCTCCCAGCCGACGCGGGGCTCCGCCCGCGTGATGTAGCGCACCAGGCTGTTGTTGACGGCCACCATCCGCTCGTCGTCGACACGCCAGACCTCGATCCGGAACGGCCAAGCCACGCCCGGCAACGCCTGCACGAGCCCGGCGGGCAGGGCCAGGCCGTCGGCGGTCGACAGGCCCTGCCGCTGCATGGCGGTGACCATGCTCGACACGAAATCCTCCGGCAGCCCGGCGTCGGCCAGGATCTGCGGGTCGATGTTGCGGCCCAGCTCGCGAGCGGCCCGCACCGGGATGCGTAGCTGGTCCGCCACACGCAGCGTGTTGGCGCCGGTCACCTGCGTCACGGTCAGCTCCACCGGGTCGTGCGTCAGCGTGTTGTAGTCCAGCTCGCCGGTCTCACGCAGCCGCTGGAGCGTGGCCGTGTCGGGCAGCAGGAAGCACTTGACGGTGTCGCCCGGCTCGATGCCCAGGCCGCGGAAGTCGGCGTTGCCGCCCGTGACGGTGAGGAAGTTTGCCGCCTCGCTCTCGGAGCCCGGCGTTGGCCCCAGCGTGGCCGTCACGTCGCCGCGGTTGGCGCTGCTGGTCGAGTCGAGCACCACTACCGGCGCCTTGAGGTTCAGCGGCACGCGGCTGGGCAGGTCGCGCAGCTGCGAGGTGACCGACTCTAGCAGCGTGCTCGAAGTGCTCGCCCGGCGTTGCTCCAGCGAGCGGCGGCGCAGCGCCCGATCGTCGACCCCACTCGACCAACAACCCACGGCGGCGGCGGCGAATGCCAGGCACGCGGCGGCGGTCCACGCGTGGCGAGCGGGTGGCGGCGTGGCGGTTGTCGGGCGCAGGCGCTTCATCGGGGCGGGCCTTGATTTGTGGAACCTTGCCTCGCGGGCTTCATGTTTCGCAGGGGGTGATCGCGTCCATCGGGCCGGCCGCCACCGACGCCGTGCGGATGGCGGTCAGCCTCTGCAGCAGCCCCGCCAGCTCCGATAGCGGCACCATGTTCGGGCCGTCGCTGGGCGAGCGGCTGGGCTCCGGGTGCGTTTCGAGGAACAGCCCGTCGGCCTGCAACGCCATCGCCGCGCGGGCCAGCGGCTCCACCATTTCGCGGTTGCCGCCGGTGGCGCCGCCGCCGGCCGCGGCGCCCGGACGCTGCACGCTGTGCGTGGCGTCGAACACCACGGGGGCGCCCAACGCCTGCATCAGCGGGATGCTCTGCATGTCGTTCACCAGCCGGCCGTAGCCGAAGAACGTGCCCCGCTCGCACAGCAGGGCGTTTGCACACCCCGCCGCCCGCAGCTTGCCCAGCACGTGCCGCATGTCGCCCGGCGCCATGAACTGGCCCTTCTTGACGTTCACGGCCCGGCCGGTCTGGGCGGCGGCGGTCAGCAGGTCGGTCTGGCGGGCCAGGAAGGCGGGCACCTGCAGCAGGTCGCACACCTCGGCCGCCGGGGCGGCGTGCGCGGGCTCGTGGATGTCGGTCGTCACGGGCAGGCCGGTCGCCTCCGTCACACGCGCGAGCATCCGCAGGCCTTCGTCCAGGCCGGGGCCGCGGTACGCGTTGGCGCTGGTGCGGTTCGCTTTGTCGAACGACGCCTTGAACACCGGCCGCACCGCCGCGGCGTCGGCCGCCTCAGCCAGTTGCTCGGCGATCTGCAACGCCGCGTCGACGGACTCCAGCACGCAGGGCCCGGCGATGACCAAGAGCGGCTCGCCCGGCCCGCAGCGGTGGGGGCCAACTTCGACGGTGCTGTGGGGCATGGCGTTGCAGACGGGCGGAGCGCGGCGAACGGGCGGCAAACTCGGACGGGTTACGACCCCACGAGCGGGCCGAGGCCGCGGGCAGCAGGAAGAGCCAGGCCGGAGCACACGCCCGGCGGAATCAACTTAAACTGCCGGCACGGCAAACCCAAGGCGGGCCGCCGCCGCCCGGCCCAGCACCACCGACAGCCGCGCGGGGGCGACCGACACCTCCACCGGCAGCACGCCGCCGGGGTCGCCGTCCAGCTGGTACGCGACGTCCGGCTGAGGCGACTCGAGGCGGAGCCGCTGGCAACGCGTCGCGGTGACGCTCGGCAGCCGCTCTTGCCGCCGCCGGAGGATGCTCCACAAGTACCCCAGCCCGGCGGCCGTGCCGGGGCGGCGGAAGAGGCTCACGTCCAGCAGGCCGTCCAGGCCCGACGCCGCCGGGGCGATCGGCAGGTTCTTGGCGTAGCGTGGCAGGTTGACGCCGAACATCCAGCAGCTGGTGGCTTGCCGCGGCTGGCCGCCGGCGTCCTGCCAGTTGGCTGTGATCGGCGGGTAGCGGTAGGTGCAGACGGCCCGCAGGATCGGCCCCGCGTAGGCCAGGTGGGTGATGTTGCCCGAACGCCGGCGGTGGACCTGGCGGACGACCTCCGCATCGAGCCCAGCGCTGATCATCAGGGCGAACAGCCGCCCGCCAGCCAGGCCGGCGTCGAGCCCCGCCACGACGCCACGCTGCAGCAGGTCGACCACCCCGCGCGGTTCGCCCCGCAGGCCGAGGTACTTGGCCATCAGGTTCTCGGTGCCCACCGGCACGATGGTCAGCGGTGTGCCGACGGGCGTCTGGTTCAGCAGGGCGCCAAAGGTGCCGTCGCCTCCCACCGCCACGGCGGCCCGCAGCTGGCCGGCCGCGGCAAGGTCGCTCGCCCGCTGCCCGACCTCGCCGATGCCGGCCGCCTGGTGCACGTCGAAGCCGGCGCCGCGGATTGCGTCCATCACCGCCTCGGCCCGCCGGCGGCCACGGCCGACGCCCGCCTTGCGATTCACGGCCACCAGAACGCCACGCGCGGGATCCGGCAACGCCACGGCACGGCGAATGGCTGGCGGGTCGGCAGCCGGGCACGCCCCGTCCTCCGCTGGGGTGGCTGCGTGGCGTGATTGGTCGATCGCTGCCATCCGCGTGGGGCCCGCTGTCTGCCTAGCGTTCATTCGGCGAGTCGCCGCTGCCGTCTCATTATGGGCAGTACGGGCCGCCGGAAGAACGCCAATCGCCGTGACCGCCGGGCTGTTGTTTCGTGTCGCCACAACGCGTGTTATTCCGCGCGGTCACCGGCTGCGGGCCCTGGCACACACGGCCGGCTGGCGGCGCTTTCTGGCGAAATCTCACGCACCGCGTGTCTCACACTAAAGCCAAGGCCGCGCAAGGCTTGCAGCACAGTCTTCGGCGTACGGTGCAAACACCGCGGCTAGCAATGGCACGGCCGCTGCTAGAAGGCAGCGGTACCGCGGGGCCTCGGATGGACGTTGCCCGGGGGGTTAACTAGCCCCTGACCTCTCGGGCCGTTGGTGCGTAGCCAACTCCATTCGAGGCCCGCGTTTTTCAGCGGGCGCCGCGGCGTGAACGGCGGCTGACGCCCGCCGCCAACGCGGTGAGCACCACGGCCAGCGTAGCCGGCTCCGGTACAGAAACCGGGAAGTTGGCCGCCGCCGCGGCGTTGGCTTGCGCAAAGCTGTTCCGCCACACGGCGTAGTCCGCTCCGTCGACAACGCCATCGCCGTTGCCGTCGGCGTCGAGCGTCGTGGCGGGCGCCGTAGCAGGAGTCGTGCCGGTGTGATCGGCAATCCGCAGGCTCGAACCAACCTGCCGCCGCCACAGCGCGAGATCCTCTGTATCGACCACGCCGTTCAGGTCGTAGTCGCCCGCGGCGAGCGTCAGGATCGAGATCGAGTTCACAAACGCTAGGTCTTCGCGGAAGATTGTCGGCGACTCGAACGTGTCGAGGACCGGCAGCGTCGTAAAGGCCCCACCTGCGTTGACGATCGTCAACGCGGCGAAGTCATCCACCACGTCCAGGCCGTCGTTGACGATCTCGCCGCCGCTAAGCCGGTTGCCAATCACAGCGCCGAAGACGGTGAAGCCGCCGTTTTGCGTATCGAGCGAGGCGCCGCTCGTCGCGTTGTCGTCGGTCAGGCTCAAGAACCAGCCGCTGGTCGCGCTGTTGGGGTCGCCACTCTGCTTGGCGTAGGCCAGCGTGCCCCGCAGGTTGGTGAGGCCCGGCTCGTTGACCACAGCCGGGTCGGTCGGCACAACCGACACGCCGTTGTCGCCGTCGACCCACCGGAAGCCCCCGCCCTGGATCACAAACCCGGGCACGGAGCGGTGGATGAAGCTGTCCGTGTAATCGCCGTCGGTGACG
>JBCCQL010000310.1:0-4511 GCA_039024355.1 Planctomycetota bacterium | reverse complement strand
CTGTCGCAGAGCGTAGGGCGTCGGCGGCGGGGGGGGGGGGGGGGGGCGGGCACGAATGTGCCGGGGGGGGGGGGGGGCGGGGGGCCCCCCGGCGGGGTTGGGCCCCCGCGCGCCCGCCCCCCCCCCCCCCCCCCCCGCAGCCGCAGTCAGCTGGCGACGCTACGACTAGCTGAAGCGTGCTCTAGGCGTTCGGCACTCAATCCGCCGCCGGCGCCCACGGCTTGAGCGGCGTGGCGTCCAGCGGCGAGTCGTCCCGCGCGAAGAACAGCAAGTGCTGCCAGGGCAGCCCGTCGTACTGCCCCGTCAGCTTATAGCCGTTGGCCGTGTACTCCTTGACGCACTGCGCCTGCGTCATCTTGTGCAGCGGCTTGATGGGCACCGCCCGGTCCTCGGCCCGGTACTCGACCAGCGCCACCCGCCCGCGTGGCGAGAGGCTCTGCCGCATGGCGGCGAGCATCAGCTGCGGGTAGGAGAACTCGTGGTAGACGTCGACCAGCAGGATCAGGTCGACCTCGCCCGCCGGCAGCTTGGGGTCGTACGGCCCGCCCAGCACCGGCCGGATGTTGACCAGGCCGCGGGCCTGCGAGCGCTCGGCCAGCAGCGTGAGCATCTCCTCCTGGATGTCGACGGCGAAGACCCGCCCGCGGGGGCCCACACGCTCGGCCAGCTTGAGCGTGTAGAAGCCGTTGCCGCAGCCCAGGTCGCAGACCGTCTGCCCGGGGCGTACGTCGAGGGCTGCCATCAGCTTGGCGGGCTCTTCCTCGCGGTCGCGCGATTCGCGCACCAGCCACGGGGCGCCTAGGTAGTGCATGGTCTGGGCGACGCGGCGGCCCATGTACTCGCGGCGGGCGGGCGGCGGCTCGGCGCCGGGCGCTTGGCAGCAGCCGTCGCGTGGTGTGCCGGCCGCCAGACTCAGGACGACAACCGAGAGCAGGCCGAGCAGCATCGGCGGCCGGGCGTTAGGGGCGTGCATGATCTGCTGCTGGTTGGGGTGATGCGTTGACCGAACTTACGGATTGCCAGTCGGCCAGTGGAGTAGCCGGCCAGTGGACCAGTCGGCCAGTGGGGCGCGGGCCGCTGCTTTGTTATTCTCGCAGCGCCACCCAAACGCAACCACGAGGCGCCGGCCATGGCCGATCCAACACCCCCGCAAAACACGCTGCTGGCGCCGCGGTTCTTGTTCCGCTTCGCCGTGCCGATCGCTCGGAAGACGCCCATCTGGTCGAAGAAGGCGGTCGCCCTCGACGAGTCGTACCGCCTGCCGGACCTGGCGGCCCTAGACTCCGGCACGCCGTCGGCCGAACGCCGCTTCGCCGACGTGCGGATGGCGTGGGCCGACGAGGGGCTTGCGCTGAATGTCAAAGTGGTCGGCAAGCAGCAGCCGCTGTGGTGCCGCGACTCACGCATCGAGGACAGCGACGGCCTGCAGGTGTGGATCGACACGCGGGCCACGGGCAACGTGCACCGCGCGAGCAAGTTCTGCCACCGCTACGCCTTCATGCCGACCGGCGGCGGCCGCGGGTCGGCCGAGCCGGTGGCCGACCAGCTGCTGATCAACCGCGCGCGAGAGAACGCCCGCCCGGTGCGGCCCCGGCAGCTGCAGGCGGCCAGCAGCGTACGCGAGGGCGGCTACGCCATGGCCGCGTTCATCCCGGCCACGGCCCTGGAGGGCTACGACCCGTCGAGCGACCCGGCCGAGCCCGCCGTGCTTGGCTTCCATTACCAGGTGTTCGACCGCGAGCTTGGTCTGCAGACGTTCGCCAACGGCATGGAGTTCCCCGTGGACGAAGACCCCAGCTGCTGGGCGGCGGTCGAGCTGGTGTGATACGCGGCAAAGACTCCAGACGTTTGTCCGGGTGTTGAAGAAGGCCCGCGAATGACGCGGATCAGCGCGAATGGTGTTCGCATAAACCGTGTTCGGCCGCCGAGAGCGGGGAAGAGGCTTCCTCACGGGCCTCATCCGGCGCTGATCCGCGTCATTCGCGGGCACAAACGCTGACCGCAGGGGCGTACTCCCCCGGGCTGGCTACCGCCGCTGGTGGGCGCAGTACTCGATGGCCGCCATCATGCCGTCGACCATCGCCGGCACGTTGTAGCCCTGCTCGACGGTCTGCTTGGCGGCCGCGGCCAGCCGCCCGCGCAGCGTGTCGTCGGCCAGCAGCCGGTCGATCGCCGCGGCCAGGGCGTCGGGGCTGCCGTCCTGGTACAGCAGCCCGTTGCGGCCGTCCTCCAGGGCGATGATCTCGGGGTTCTGGGCCTCGCGTTTGTCGCTGGTGATCACCGGCAGGCCGTAGCCGAAGGCGTGCAGCAGGCTCAGGCCGATGTTCGCCGGGTAGACGAACAGGTCGCTGGTCAGGCACCAGGGGGCGAGCTGCTGCTCGTCGTAGATGGCGCCCAGGAATCGCAGCCGGTCGCCAACGCCCCGCTCGCTGGCCAGCCGCTCCAGCCGACGGCGCTCGGCGTCGCCGTTGCCAATGATCGCCACGGTGAGCGTCGGCCAGCGGCCGGCCAGCGACGCCACGGCCTCGACCAGCAGGTCCAGCCGGTTGGCGGGCGCCATGCGCGAGATGTACACCAGCTGCCGCTTGCCCTCGAGGCCGTGCCGGCGGCGGAAGTCGGCCAGCCGCTGCGGCTCGTCGAGCCACGCCCGGCGGGCCGCCTCGATGGGCGATTGGTCGATGGCGTTGGGCGCGGCGTACACCTGCTCGGGGCGGAAGCCGTCGTCGATCGCCCGCAGGCGGGTCGCCTCGTCGTAGAACAGCAGGGCGGTGGCCATGCCGAAGTACTGGTTGCGGACCAGCCGGCGGAGCCGCGTCTCTGCCTTGGAGTAGCCGTGGCCCCACAAGATGGTGGGCAGCCCCCGCCGGCGGGCGCGGCGGAGCGCCAGCGGCAGCGACAGGTAACGCGGCCCGCCCGACAGGCAGAGCACGTCGATCGACGGGTCGCCCGCGCACGCCACCTGCGCGTGGTGCCACCGCAGGTCGTTGGTCTCCGAGCCGTACTGCCGCATCGGCCGGGACTCGCCGCGGAAGCCGTCGGGCGGGACGTTGGTGATGCCCTTGGCCTGGCCGTAGAACAGCGTGAAGTCAACGCCGGGGCGGGCCGCCAGCTCGCGGAAGACGGGCGCCCGGTACTTGGGCAGCGCCGGCTGGACGTAGGTCACACGCAGGTCGGCCACGCCGGTTACTCCGCGGCCGGCAGGGTGACGGTTACCAGCGTGTTGGCCGGCACCCGCGTGGTGAGCGTCGCCTTGTTGCCGGCGCCCGCGCGGAGGTCGGCGCCCGCGTGCGGCTGGCTGTTGCCCAGCGGCCCGGTGGCGATTGCCTCTGCCGCGGTGACGCCACGCAGCGTGGCGCGCACCTCCAGCGGGTCGCCCCCGCGGTTGTGCAGGTGCAGGATGAGCCGCCCGTCGGCCGCCACGGCCAGGTGCTCCAGCACTTGGCTCTGGTTGGCGGCGGGGTCCAGCAGGCCGTCTCGGGAGCGGGCGACCGACGGCAGCACCATCGCCCCGGCGGGCGTCGCATTCGCCAGCTGCTGGAAGACGTAGTAGGCCTTGCTACGCCAGTACCGCCGGCGGGGCGGCTTGGCGCCCCAGTCGCAGCTGATCAGGCCCGACTGGTTCTGCGACGGGTGGCACCACTCGAAGACCATCCACGCTTGGGCGCCCAGCCGCACGGCGTTCAGGATGTTGGCGCCGTACTCGTTGGCGGACTCCAGGTCGCCGTAGCGGTACCGCTGGGCCCACTCGGTCATCCAGATGGGCTTGTCGCCCACGGGCGGGAAGTCCCGCAGCTCGCGGAACCGCACGGGCCAGTAGCCGCCCTGGTTCCAGTAGTCGTGCACGCCCCACACGCCAACGCGGCGGGCCAGCATCTCGGAGCGGGCCAGCAGCTTCGGCGTGTTCTGCCGGGAGCGGGTAAGGCTGCCCGCCCCCAGCGAATCTGGGAACACCAGCGTGGGCATCGCCAGCGTGCCGTCGGCGGCGATCAGCTCTTCGAGCGCGGCGGCGGTCTGGTCGAACACGTCGGCCAGCTCGCCCAGGTCGGCGAAGTGCATGCCGTCTTGGCTGTGCGTCCAGTCCGGCTCGTTGAACATCGCCAGGTAATCGACCGCGACGCCCGCCCCCTGCAGCCGCTTGAGGTAGGCGAAGAGGTACTCGGCCAGCTCCCGGCGGTAGGCCAGGCCGGGCTTCAGGCTGCCCTCGCCGCCGGTGGCGTTGTTGGTCTTCATCCACGCAGGCGGCGAGTAGAGGCTGAGGTAGATCTTCAGGTCCGGGTCTTTGGCCAGCGCCTTGCGGGTGACGCGGATCGCCCTGTCGGACGCGGCGAAGTCCATCCGCCGGGTGTCGAGCGTCCGCCAGTCTTCGTTGTCGTTCACCGGTTCGTAGTCGGGCCGGGCCAGGATGTGCAGGAACGTCGCGTCGATGTCCGCAAAGCACCAGTCCCAGATCTCGTCGCCGCGGCTGAGATCCCACTGGTTGTCGTAGAACAGGACGCCGCCGCCGAAGCCCT
>JBCCQL010000309.1:0-4514 GCA_039024355.1 Planctomycetota bacterium | reverse complement strand
TCGAGACGGACGTCCTGCTGCGGACCGGGCAGGGCATGATCATCGGCGGGCTCATCCAGGAGCGGGACAGCACCACCGTCAGCAAGGTGCCGCTGCTGGGCAGCCTGCCCTACGCCGGCTTCTTCTTCCAACGCAAGCAGCAAGTGAAGCGTCGCAGTGAGATCATTGTGGCGCTCATGCCCCATGTGCTGCCCTACTGCCCCGAATTGCAGAGCCGCAACGACCACGAGATGCAGCGCGTCCGCGACCCGCTGACGTACGGCCCGCTGTGCCGGTACCCACGCCCGTACGAGCCCCAGCTGGCAGACGTGCTGCGGGAACAGCCACCGTGGGTCTGCCGGCACGACCAGCCGAACTGCCCACCGCCCAGCCCATCGCCCCGGCGTAGTTGGTGCACGCCTCGCCGGCTTCCGCCGGTTGGGCCGCCAAGCGACCCGGAGTGCGGCGTCGCCCGCCGCCCTTCGGCCGCCGCTGCGGGGCGACGCCACTGGTGAACACGCGATGCTCTGAAACGGATAGCAAACTGCCCGCCCAGCGATCGGACAGACCCATGCCGAACAACCTAGACCTGCCCGACGAGCTTGCCGCGTTGATCGAGAAGCGCGAGCAGGACGATCGGCGTGCCGCTAACCAAGCGTCTGGCGAGGCCGGCGCCGGGGCGGCGCCGGGCGTCGAGCGGCGCTCGGGCGAAGATCGCCGTTCGACTCCGCCTACGGCCGATCCGCCGCCAGCCTGACACCGCCCCAAGCGGACCGCGCCGCGATGCGTCCGCCGTGAGGCCATGCCGCGGCCAATCGCGAGCCCAGTGGGTTAGAGCCGGTGGATTAGAAGAGGCCGCGGTCACGCAAAAAAGGCGGCGCCCACAACCAGCGGGCGCCGCCCAAAATAGAGGCGTGTTTCTTTACTGAGCGCTCGCTCACTCGGACCCTTGCGGCACCCTCCACGTAGCCTCGACCTTGCCTTGCGATGTCCCCGACGAGTCGAGCTTGTCGTAGGTCCAATTCACCTCTTCGTAGTTGAGCGCCAGGGTCTCTGTCGGGACGGCCCCGTCGCTCGAAGCTCCGCTGACGTCGTAGCTTGTCACGCGGGCCTCCTTGAGCACCCACTTCATGTAGGGGATACGCTCCCCGCCACCAGCCGACGTGCACAGGTCGATCGTCACCTCGGGGAAGGTTGTGCCGTCGCAGATGGCCTGAATCAGCTTCGGCGTCGAGGCGTCGAGCTCCTTCACCATCACGACGTCGCCCAGATCGGCCGAGGCTCGGTTGCGGGTAGAGCTGCTCGCGCCCGCCTTCATCGGCCGCGACACGCCTTGGCTGACGCTCAACAGCTCGATCCAGTCTTCGTGCCCCTTGTCCTTGCACTCGCCCACGATGTCACCGATTTTCAGGTAGCCGGCCATTGCGCTGTTCTCCATTGGTGGGGCTCACGGCGAAGCCGCCGCGCTGCCCAGGCTGCTCCGGGGCCCACCTGGGCGCCGGCTCTTTGGCTCTGTGCAGGGTTATCGTGGTGATTGCGTCGCGGTTGCACGCGCCCGCGAAAATTATTCGCGGCGACGCCGGATTGCGGCGGCCTGCGAGGCCGGCTCCACAGCACGCCATCGCGGCGGTAAAAGGGGCCAGGAAGAGAGTAACGCCCGGCGTGCGGTTTCGTCGCCGCCGGTGTTGCGTGTCGACCCACGACGCGGCCGGCTGCCGAGCCCGGCGACAGCCGGCGCCGCTCGCCCGCTCGCGGGCTTGCGCTCAGTACCGCAAGATCAGGTCGGCGGTCAGCCGGTGCTGCAGGACATCACGCCGGCTCGTCAGCGGGACCTCCCAGATGAGGCCGATTTCTGTCCTTCGGTTCGGCTTGTACTTCATGCCCCACGCACCGGTCACGATGTCGTTGCCGGCGATGCCGCCGGAGCCAAGGTTGAACAAGTCGCCGCCATCCAGGCCCGTAAGGCCAAGTCGGTTGTCGCCGTCGGCGACGTAATGGAACCAGTTGTACTCCATCACGGCGTACCAGCCCCTTCGGACCTGGTAGTCGAAGTGGTTCGACCAGTAGATGAACGAAGAGTTGGCGTCGTCGTCGACAGGGATCAACCCGCCGAACGCGCTGAGCCAATGGGCGCAGTCGCACAGCTCGGCGCCGCCCGTGAGGAACAGGTGGAACTCGCCGTCGCCACGCCCCTGGCGTGTGCGTGGCGTGCCGACCGGCATGTCGTAAACGATGCCCGCCGAGAGCAGCCGTTGGTTTTCCGCGTCACGCAGCAGGGCGTATTTGAACCCGAGATCGACGTCTGCCCAACCGTCTGCGATGAGCGGGTTCGAAGAGACCACGAATCCGTCCTTGGCCGCGATGAGGGACAGCCGCTCGGTCAGCCGAGCGCGGACCTGCAAGGCGTACAGCTGGATGTCCCCGCCCAGGGCAGCCGCGGGCACGTGGTGCTGCAGGAAGATCGCGCGTAGCTCTGTATTGTTGCGTGGGTCCTCAAAGAAGACCGGGTTGGTCATCGGGCTGATGAAGTCGTCGAAGCACGCCTCGGTTCTTGCGAAGCAGCCCAACAGCAGGTCCGGGAGATCGCACCCGCAAGCGCAGGGGTCGTAGGTCAAAACGCCCTTGCCGAGCAGTCCGCAGTTTTTGTCGCAGCAACGGCAGCCGTAGGCCGCGCTGCAGCACCCGCTTTCGCAGGTCTCGCCGCAGCCGCAGCCTGCGCCGCAGCTGGGTTCAAAGCAGCAAGCATCGCTTTCCCAGCACACCTTCTCGGCCGCGGCGTCGGGCACTGCAACGCCCACGTCTGCTGCGGCTTCGAGGGCGCCCGCGAAGCGGAGCGTCTCTGTCGCCATCAGCGGCATTGGCGCCACGCAACCGAGAAGAACCAGAACGCCAAACCTCGCCGCATGCGTTGCACCCACGTTTCTGCTCCTTTGCGTCGCTTGTTCTTTGGCCGAGCGTAAAGCGGCCGCTCCGCATGCTGGGTTCGGAACAGGGGCACGCGAGGCTGGAGCAACGCCTTGCCGGCCGTCGCCAAGCCCCGGACCGCCGAGTTTTGCCCGGCCCGCAGGAGCCAATCACGACATCCAGGTCCAACTTGTATTGAAGACAAAAATATCCTCTTGACTTGAAAGCCATTGCGGCCGATATTCCGGAGTAGAAGATGCATTTGTCTGGAATTGGTCCAGCATGTGTGCGTATCGCCGCAATCCACCAGCCACAAACAGTTTATGGCCGTCTCCCAAACCGCTGAGTACGCCCTACGAGCGGTGGTGTGGCTTGCCCAGAACCCCGGCGAGCCGCTGACCACGCAGCAGTTGTCAGACGGTACGCAGGTGTCTGTCAGCTACCTGCCGAAGGTTTTGCAGCCGCTCGGACGGGCAGGGATCCTCACTAGCCAACGCGGGATCAACGGCGGTTACACCCTAGAACGCGATCCCGCGGAGCTGACGCTGCTGGAGGTGATTAACTGCGTGGACCCCATCCAGAGGATCACGCGGTGCCCGCTCAAGCTCGCTGGGCACGCCGGGTTGCTCTGCCCCCTGCACCGCGCAATGGACGACGCCATCGCCGACATCGAGCGCCGCTTCGGCGAGGTGACCGTCGCTAGCCTGCTGCGAGGGCAAGCGGGCGCCGTGCCGCTGTGCGATACGGCGCCAGCGACCGTGTCGTTGAGTCTGCCGACTACGGACTCGGCGGCACGGCCCGAATGAGGGTCGACCCGGCCGCCTCGCGCCAACTCAGAAGATCACGATCGCCACACCGATAAGGCTTTGCGAAGCAATGACCGAGGAAGCTGCAACCGCGTCGCCGCGGATGGAACGGTTTAGCTACGACGATGCGATCGTGCGGATGTTCGTCGCCGCGACGCTCGTTTGGGGCATGGTCGGTTTCTTGGTTGGGATGCTGATCGCGCTGCAGCTGCCCTTCCCAAGCCTCAACGGCGGGATCGAGTGGATCAGCTTCGGGCGCCTGCGGCCGCTGCACACCAACGCCGTGATTTTTGCCTTCGCCGGCAACGGTGTCTTCGCCGCGATCTACTACTCGACGCAGCGTCTGTGCAAGGCGCGGATGTGGAGCGACGCGCTCAGCCGGCTGCACTTCTGGGGGTGGCAGGCGATCATTGTGTCCGCTGCGCTTACGCTGCCGTTCGGCATCACGCAGAGCAAAGAGTACGCCGAGCTCGAGTGGCCGATCGACATCGCGATCGCCGTGGTGTGGGCCGGGTTCTTCGGCGTCAACTTCTTTATGACGCTCGCCAATCGACGCGAGCGGCATATGTACGTCGCGCTGTGGTTCTACATCGCGACGATCGTGACGGTGGCCATCCTGCACATCTTCAACAACCTGTGGGTGCCCGTCTTCTCGCCCACGATGATCAAGAGCTACCCGATCTACGCGGGCGTGCAGGACGCGATGATGCAGTGGTGGTACGGCCACAACGCGGTGGCGTTTTTCCTCACGACGCCGTTCCTGGGCTTGATGTACTACTTCATGCCCAAGGCGGCGGACAGGCCGGTGTTTTCCTACCGGCTGAG
>JBCCQL010000308.1:0-4514 GCA_039024355.1 Planctomycetota bacterium | reverse complement strand
CGTCTGCGGAACCGGCCGTGAAACGCCGATCGCCTGCCCCGACTCTCGGTTTTGTGCGTTGGCTCTAGGGGAAGAAAAAACGCGGCCCCGCATGCGGGGCCGCGTTGGTCTGGGTGTCGCCAGTGGCCATGCGTCAGAAGGGGGGCGGGCCGCCCGCGCCCGCTTGGCGGGCCGCCATGGCCGCAACCTTGCCGAGCGTCTGCAGCAGCCCTTCCTGCATGGTCATGCGGAAGCGGGACCCGTTCTCGATGGGCGAGACCGTCAGGTTGATGCGCGACTCCTCGTCGTCCATGCCGTCGAGCATGGCGCCGGCCATGGCGGCGCCGGGGTTGTCTCCAGACATCCGGATGGCGAAGTCGGCGATCTGCTTGACGGACATCACCATCTCGAACGGCTCGACCTGTTTGCCCGCCTGGGCGGCCGAGTTGTCGATCGCCTGGATCAACGAGTCGACGGCTGTTGGCCCCATGCCGATGCAGATCATGTCGGCGCCGATGCCGACGGCCACTTCGACCGTGTCGCCCAACACCTGGGCGGCTTCGGCGTCCGGCACCGGGATGCTCATCGTGTGGAACGCGACGCCCTCGTGCGACGCGGCGTCCCAGTTCACGCCGGGGAAATCCGGGTCATCGGCGGCCAGGGCCTCGAGCTTGCGGAGGGATTCTTCGATCTTCTCGGGCTTGGAGAACTTGGTGCCCATCACGGCGCCCAGCTCGTCGCTGTCGAGCAAGACGTGGGCCCCGAAATCGACGCGGCCCGTCTTGAGCGTCTCTTCGAGGGCCTCCCACGCCCCGTCGAAGGCAGACATCAGCACCTCACGCGTCTCGTCGTTGGGGACGTCGTCGCTCTCTTCGATTTCTTTGGCGATCATCTTCCGGACGGGGTCCAGCTGCGCCTTGGTCTGCTCGACGTACTCGTCGAGCTTCTCGGGGTCGGTCTTGCTGGACTGCAGCATCGAGATCGACGCCCCGGGGTCGGCGAAGCCCGCCATGTCGCTGGGCGCCGGCATCAGCGTGGCGAACTGGGCCGTGAGGTCCGAGCCCTCCTGGGCCGTCATCATGAAGTCGACCAGCAGGGCGGACTGGCCCGGCTTGTTGATGGCGATGCCGACGGTCATCTCGTCGGTGTCGCGGACCAGGTCGCGGAACTGGTCCAGCTGCGCGTCGGCCAGCGCCTTCCGCTGGGCGTACTCTTCGTCGGTCTCGTCCGGCAGCCGCTCCATGCCGTCTTCCATGCCGCTGGACATGGCGTCGAGCGCCATCTGCTTGAGCGCGGCGGGGACGTTCTTCGCCAAGAGGCTGGCGCCGATGTCGTAGTCCTTGACCAGGCCGTCAAGCAGCTCGGTGGGGTCGGCCGGAGCGGTGTCCAGGATCTCGGCCGACTGGCCGACGTAGACCCACTCGCCCACGGACTTGGCGAACAGCGGCTGCGGGGACTGCGGCACCGACAGCTCCATGACGCCGCCGCCCGCGTCGGCCGACATCACGCCGAAGCCCTCGGCCAGGCCGAGGATGGCGTCCAGGTCGGTGATGGGCAGGCAGATGATGGGCAGCGGCTGCTGGCCGTCGAACTGCACCATCACGCCCCAGGGCCGCGCCTTATCGAGGCCCACCAAGCCCTGCTGCTGGGTGAACAGGTTGATCGTGCCTTCGATCATCTGCACCGCTTCGGGGAAGCCGGCCATCGTGCCCAGGTAGCCGACGTCGTCCAGCAGGTTGTCGTAGCCGGACAGGGCCACGACGCCGATCGTCGAGATGCCGCCCGTATCGCCGCCGGCGGGGGCTTCGAGCTCCAGCGCCGGCTGGGCCGCGGCCGGCGATGGCTGGCACAGCACCGCCGCGGCGCTCGCCGCCGCAAACAGCACGGCGGCCAGGCCGCGGGTGGATCGAGATTTCAGCAGCGGTGGGCTTAGCACGGGGGCTCCTCGTGTTCGGAAGGCGTGGGTGGAAGTGCGGCGAATGCCGGCGTGGCTGGTTTCCCGGCGTGGCTGGTTTCGCAGTGACCGGTGGCGGAGTGACCGGTGGCGGGCCAATCGTGTCGGGCCGCTTGTGTCGGGCCGCTTGTGTCGGGCCGCTTGTGTCAGGCCGCTTGTGTCAGGCTGGTCGTGTGTGTCGGGTTTCGGGTATCGCTTCGCCGCCGCGGCAGGATTATTGCCGCCGGCGGCCATTTGCCTGCGGAAACTCACGGCTGCGGCGCGAGTGCCCGTGCGGCTACCGCTCGCCCGGAATCACGCAGCGCGGCGTAGCGCGTCACCGCCGGTTAGGTGCAAACGCTGCCAACAGGCGATAAACGGAGTCAGCGGCGCCACCTGGCGGAGGCGGCTAGGGCAGTTCTAGCGTAGCTTTCACGGCCGGCCAGCCCGTGTCCGCTGCCCACCGTGGGCCGGTTGGTTGGGCAGATTGTGCCCTACGCAGACCATCGGCCGCAACCAAGTTGCGGATTTTGCCGGCAACTACTTTGCCGGCAGCCACGCCGGCTGTCGGCCTGTGACTGGCGCCACGGGAGAGAGGATCCGGCCTCGGACGCCTGCAGCACGAAGGGTGCATGGCGTAGGTATCCGCGGCGGTGGGTCGGCCGCGTACAGCCGACGCGCAAAACCGAAAGTCGGGGCAGGCGGCCGGCGTTTCACGGCCGATCCCGCAGACACTGCCGCGAAGGGCGGAGGTTTTGCTCGGCCCCGCTCAACGCTCGCGGTAGGTGATACGGCCCTTGGTGAGGTCGTACGGGGAGAGCTCGACGCGGACTTTGTCGCCCGGCACGATGCGGATGAAGTGCTTACGCATGCGGCCGGCCACGTGCGCATTGACCAGGTGGCCGCCGTCGATCTCGACGCGGAAGCGCGTGTTCGCCAGTGCCTGGGTAACGACGCCCTCAACTTCGAGGGCCTCTTCCTTCTGCTTCGCCATAAAAACCTGTGTTGTGTGGCAGTAACCGGGGTGGCGGGCGGCCGCCACGACAAAGAACGCCGCGAACGAGAGCGGCATGCGGCTAGGCAGGCTGTTGCCTACCGCAAACGGTAGCCACGTAGTGTATACGCCACCGCGGGCAGATGTCCACGTTGCCGCCGGCGGCGGCGGCCGGCCTAACGGATTCTTCATTCTCGCCGCCTGGGGCGCCGCTGCCAGCGACGCGTGCCTGGGCCGCGCGTGGGCTGAGCGTTTTGGGGCCAACGCCGGCGGGGCTGGCCGAGGGGCTACGTGCGGTCACCAGCATGGTTTTGCCGGCTCGGCAAGATTTGTCGGTCGGGCCGACACGGCGCCGCCCGGTTGGGCGGGGCAGGGCGTGCATAACGCTCAGAAGTTGTGGTATGCGTTACACTTAACGGTCGGCCGGGTGCGTATTCCCACACCGGGCGGCGCCGTGTAAAGAAGCGCTCTCCGGGCCGGGGCCGATGCAGGCTCCACGCGAAGCCCCGTAGAGGGTCTGTAGAGGTCCCGTCGAGGAACCCCACGTGAGCGTTACCGATCAATCGCAGACGCCCGGCTCGCCCGATCCGGACGCGGTGCAGCGCGCAAAGCGAGAGATCCAGGGCATCGTCCAAGAGATCGCCGACCTGTCGCGGCAGGACGTGGCGCCGGAGCGGTACTACGACGAGTTCTTGAACAAAGTGGTGTCCGCCCTGGCCGCCGCCGGCGGGGCGGTGTGGACGCTTTCCGACGCCGGGCAGCTGCAGCTGGGCTACCAGATCAACCTGCGGTCGACCGGCCTGCTGGAGAACCCCATCGGCCAAGCGCAGCACGGCCGGCTGCTGGGTCGGGCGATGGCCGAGCCCGAGGGCGTGCTGGCCCCGCCGCACTCGGGCGCCACGGGCGGCGCCGACACGGACGACGAGCAAGCGGCCGCCAACCCCACCGACTACCTGCTGGTGATGGCGCCCGTGCACAACGACCAGGGCGTGCAGGGCGTGGTCGAGGTGTTCCAGCGGCCCGGCGCCCGGCCCGCCACGCAGCGTGGCTACCTGCGTTTCATGCAGCAGACCTGCGAGCTGGCGGGCGACTACCTCCGCGGCCGCCGGCTGGCCCACCTGGCGGACAAGCAGTCGCTGTGGGAGCAGCTGGAGTCGTTCACCCGCACCGCGCACCAGCGGCTGGACGTCCGCCAGACCGCTTTTACCATCGCCAACGAAGGCCGCCGGCTGATTGGCTGCGACCGCGTCACCGTCGCCGTGCAGCGCGGCGGGCGGTGCGTCATCGAGGCGATCAGCGGGCTGGACACCTTCGACAAGCGGTCCAACACCACCGCGCTGCTGACCAAGGCCGCGCGGGCCGTGGCCAAGACGGCCGAGGACGTCTGGTACGAGGGCGACGCCACGCAGCTGGCCCCGCAGGTCGAGCGGGCGATCGACGCCTACGTCGATGTGTCGGAGACCAAGAGCATGGCCATCCTGCCCATGGTGGTGCAGGAGGACGAAGACGCCACGCCCGAGGAAAAAGCCAAGCAGCGCCGCCGCGGCCCGCCCAAGGTGCTGGGGGCGCTCGTCGTCGAGCAGATGGTCGACAGCACGACGCCCGAGG
>JBCCQL010000307.1:0-4523 GCA_039024355.1 Planctomycetota bacterium | reverse complement strand
TCCGCACGCTTGATCTCGGCGGTGATAAAATCCTGCCTTATATGGACCCACTGCCAGAGGAAAATCCGGCCATTGGCTGGCGGGCGATCCGCATCGGCCTCGATCGGCCGGGCCTGATGCGCTACCAACTCCGCGCGCTTGTGGCGGCGGGGGCGGGGCGACACCTACGCGTCATGTTCCCCATGGTCACGACCGTTGATGAAATGATCCAAGCCCGGGCTTTGTTTGACCGCGAAATTGCCCGCGCGCAAAACCCCATCGAGCAGGAGGGCACGTACCCGCTGCCCGAGGCGCAGCTCGACCGGTTCTTCTTCAAGCTGGTGGTCGGCTACTCCGGCCGGCAAGAGCTCAACACCATCATCGAGCGGACAACCAAGGGCGTGGTGGTCACGCCCACCAAGGTGATGGACGGCGCCGAGATCCTCCAGCACCAGCAGCTGGTGCAGGAGGTGGTGCTGGCCCCGCACGTGCAGGACTACGTCGCCCGGCTGATCCTGGCAACGCACCCGCAGGGCAAGTACGCGGCGCCGGCCACCAACCAGTACCTCCGGTGGGGCGCCTCGCCCCGTGGCGCCCAGACCGTGGCGCTCGCCGCGAAGGTCGCCGCGCTGTTGGGCGGCCGCTACAACGTGAGCTTCGAAGACATCCGCCGCGTCTACCTGCCCGCCCTACGCCACCGCGTGATCCTGAACTTCGAGGCCGAGGCCGAGTCGGTCGACCCGGACAGCGTGCTGACGGAGATCCTCAAGGCGGTGCCGGAGAAGGCCGAAGAAGCGGCGGCGTGATTCGACGGTAGGGGCCTGATTCGACGGTAGGGGGATGAGGGGGATGACGTGGGAGATCGGGAGGATAGCGAATTGGTTGGCGCCGTCGTTCTAGCAACGATGATTTATTCAGAAGAGGTGTTTGTTCTGCCACGCTTGAGCCTCGATACACGCTCTTTTGCCCAAGCAGGTTAGAAGTCAAGAGTTGCCATCTCCCCATCCCCAGATTCATCCCCCTTATCTCCTTACCGTCCGTCGCGTTGCAAGCATGCCCACCACCCAAGACCAACTCCTTCCGCCAGAACTAATGGGCCAGCTCGAGCGTCTCGAACTGGTGACGCGCAAGGTGTTCCGCGGCCGGATGAAGGGGGAGCGGCGGAGCAAGCGGAAGGGCGAGTCGGTCGAGTTCGCTGACTTCCGCAACTACGTCCCCGGCGACGACCTCCGAAGGCTCGACTGGAACCTCTACGCCAGGCTCGACAAGCTGATCCTCAAGCTCTTCCAGGAAGAAGAGGACCTGCACTTCTACACGCTGATCGACGCCAGCGGCTCGATGGGCTTCGGTGAGCCCACCAAGCTGGACTACGCCAAGCAGCTGGCCGCGGCCCTGGGGTTTGTCGGCTTGGTGCGGTCGGACCGCGTCGTGATCGAATCGCTCGGCCAGTCGGTGCGTGAGCGGGGGCCCGCGCTGCGTGGCCGGCGGAGCGTGTGGCGGATGCTCGAACGGCTCGACACGATCGCGCCGGGCGACGACGCGTCGCTCTCCGAAGGGGTGAAGCGGTTTTGCCTCCGCCACCGCGGGCAGGGGGTCGTGGTGCTGATCAGCGACCTGATGGACAAGGCGGGCTACGAGCCGGCGCTGAAGTACCTGATGGCCCAGCGGGCGGACGTGTACGTCATCCAGGTGCTCAGCCGCGAAGAGATCGACCCCGACGTGGCGGGCGACCTCCGCCTGGTCGATTGCGAGGACCAGGACGTCGCCGAGATCTCCGTCAGCGCGCCGCTCCTAGCGCGGTACAAGCAGACGCTGGCCGCCTTCACCGCGGGCGCCCAAGACTTCTGCAGCCGCCGCGGCATGAACTACCTGCTGGCGAACAACCAGACACCCGTCAAAGAGCTGATGACCAACTACATGCGTCGCCGCGGGCTCGTGCGGTAGCGGCGCCAGAGAACGACGACCGACGAGCGATAAACGACGAACGACGCGCACCCACCACGCTCGGGTTTCCTGGCTATTCATCGCTCATCGTTTATCGTTCATCGCTATGTTTGACTCGCTGTTCCGCAACACGCTCGCCCCCTGGCAGTGGGGCGTCCTGCTCGCCGTGCCGCCGGCGATCCTTGCGCTCTACTTCCTGAAGCTCCGGCGCGTGCCGGTCGAGGTGCCCAGCACCTACCTCTGGATGCGGGCGATTGAGGACCTGCATGTCAACAGCCTGTGGCAGCGTCTCCGCAAGAGCCTGCTGCTGCTGTTGCAGCTCTTGTTGGTGGCCCTGGCCATGCTCGCCCTGCTGCGGCCGGGTTGGCAGGGGACGCGGCTGGAGGGCGACCGGTTTATCTTTGTCGTCGACAACTCGGCGAGCATGAACGCCACGGATATGGGCGGCGGCGTGTCGCGGCTTGAGGCCAGCAAGGCGAAGGTCGCCGCGCTGATCGATCAGATGGAGCGGGGCATGACCGCCATGATCATCAGCTTCAAC
This sequence comes from Planctomycetota bacterium, assembly GCA_039024355.1. Classification (GTDB taxonomy): domain Bacteria; phylum Planctomycetota; class Planctomycetia; order Pirellulales; family Lacipirellulaceae; genus JBCCQL01. The sequence goes on along the minus strand of JBCCQL010000307.1, from coordinate 2,059 downwards.
CGCTCGCCCCGCGTCGTGCAGGAGTTCACCGACAACCGTCGGCTGCTCAAGGAGCGGCTGGCCACGATCGAGCCCACCGCCGCGTCGACGGACCTCTCGGGCGCCCTGCGGCTGGCGGACGGGCTGGCGAACCCGGGGCGGATGATGATCGAGGAGGACCAGCCCGGCGCCGAGGTGGTGGAGAGCAACGCCGCCACGCTGTACATGTTCACCGACGGCCGCTTCGCCGACGTGGAGGGCTTCGCCCTGGGCGAGCTGTCGCCGATCTACGTCGCGGTGGGCGCCGCGGACGCCGGCAACCTGGCGGTGACGGCTTTCAACACCCGGCGGAACCCGGCGCGGCCCGAAGAGAAGCAGGCGTTCGTCCAGGTCGCCAACTTCACCGAACAAGCGCAGGACGTGGTGGTCGAGCTGCTGCTGGACGGGCGCTTCCTCGACGCCCGTTCTGCCCAGGCGCCGGCGGGCGGCTCGGCTAGTTACACGTTCCCGCTGGGCGCCGCGCCCGCCGGCAAGCTAGAAGCCCGGATCGACGCCGACAGCCTGGCCGCCGCCGGCGACCGCCTCGCCGAAGACAACAACGCCTTCGCCGCGATCGACGACGTCGACCCCGGCCGGGTCCTGCTGGTCACGCCGGGCAACGTGGTGGTAGAGACCGCGCTGAGCACCGCGCGTGCCGGGCGGCTGGGCGGCATCGAGCAGGTCCGCCCCGCCGGGCTGCAAGACATGCAGCGGCAGGCCGCCCTGCTGGCGGGCGAGTACGACTTGGTGATCTTCGACCGCTGCCGCCCCGAGTCGGCCGCCGCCATGCCGCGTGCGGGCACGTTCTTCATCGGGGCGACGCCGCCGCTGCTCGCCTGGCAGGGCCCGCCGCCCGCCGACGGCCAAGACCCGCCGCCGCCCAGAACCATCGAGTGGCCGCAGGTCATCGACTGGAACCGCTCACACCCGCTGATGAGCTACGTCTCGGTGGGCGACCTGCTGATCGGCCAGGCGGTGGAGCTCACGCCGCCGGCCGGCGCGACGGCGTTGATCGACTCGACCGAGGGCGTGCTGCTGGCCGTGGCGCCGCGCGACGCGTACGAGGACCTCGTGCTCGGCTTCCCGATCCTGATGGAGCAGGACGGCTCAACCGTGGTGAACACCAAGTGGTACGCCGCGCGTAGCTTCCCGACGTTTTGGCTGAACGTGCTGGACTACTTCTTGGGCGAGGCGGGCAACCCCGCCCGCCGGCAGGTGGCGCCCGGAGCGGCGGTCGAGCTGCGCCCGAAGGCCAGCGTAGAACGCGTCGAGGTGAGCGGGCCCGGTGGCCTCGCAAAAACGCTCAGGCGACGCGGCGACGAGCCCTTCGTCTTCCAAGACACCGCCAGCCGCGGCGCCTACGTTGTCCGCTCGGGCGATCAGGTCCTGCAGCGTTTTGCGGTGAACCTGTTCGACCCGGCGGAGAGCAATATCCGGCTGCGGACCGCGGACCTGGAGCCCTCGCAGGACCCCGCAGAAGGGGGCGACGGCGCCGTGAACGAGACGATCGACTCGATCCGGATCGGCTACACGGACGTCGCCGCCCGCACCGAGAGCCCCGCCCGCAAGGAGCTTTGGCGGTGGGTGCTGCTGGCCGCCATCCTGGTGCTGGTGGGCGAATGGTACATCTACAACCGCCGCGTGTACTTGTAGACCGGCGCTGTTGCCGCTGTGCCGCCGGCTGACGATTGCCCGCGGTGTTTGTGCCGCGTTTCTCGGCCCACTAGAATGGGGTATGAGCCGAAGCGGCCGCCGCCGGGCACATCTATCGCCACCAGGAACTCAGATCATGCCGGAACGCCAAGACGTCAACGCCGCGGATCGTGTGTCGGCCGCCGAACCGAGTGGCGAGTCGCGGCGGCACTTTTTGAAGGCCGGAGCCGCGGCCGTTGCGGCCGGAGCGGTTGCTCCGCGTGCGAACGCCGCGACGTCGAGCGCCTCGCTGGGCGACCGCGAGATCCGCGTCGGGCTGGTGGGCTGCGGCGGGCGCGGCACGGGGGCCGTCGCCCAGCTGTTCGAGGGGCAGGGCCCCGTGAAGCTG
>JBCCQL010000306.1:0-4532 GCA_039024355.1 Planctomycetota bacterium | reverse complement strand
CCTTCCTGGGCGAGCTGCCCATCGAGATCGGCATCCGCGAGCGGGGCGACGCCGGCCAGACCTCCGCCAACCTCTCCGACGCGGCCACCGCCGAGCACTTCCGCGGCATCGCCGCCCGCCTGGTCCGCGGCATCGCCGACGCCCGGGCGGAAGCGCCGCCGATGCCCTCGCTGCCGGTTTTGTAGCGTGGACGCGGCGCAGTGCGTGCCGCTCGGTCGGACCACAAAACCCGGTTGGGCCACGAAAAAAGGGCCGCCCCACGCTGCGGGGCGGCCCTGCAAAAGGCCTCGGCACGCGGCCACCGGCGTCGCCGCCGCGGCCGTTCGCTGCTGGCTGCGAACGCCAGCGGCGACTGCTTCTTTTTGGCGACCTTCTTCTTGGTCTTCTTCTTCGCCACCTTCTTCTTGGCGACTTTCTTCTTGGCTACCTTTTTCTTGGCCGTCTTCTTCTTGGCGACCTTCTTCTTGGTGGTCTTTTTCTTCGCGACCTTCTTCTTGGCGACTTTCTTCTTCGCCACCTTCTTCTTGGCTACCTTCTTCTTGGCCGCTTTTTTGGCGACCTTCTTCTTAGCGACTTTCTTCTTCTTGGCCACAACGCTTCCTCCGTACAAGGTGAGGTCAAGCCTCTGGCGGCAAGGCCCACGCGTAGTGCGTCGGCGTTGCCGTCGGCTGCGGGTGGCGCCCAGCGCTCGGCGGTACGCCTTGCGTCGGCGGGGCGTCACGCAGCCCGGCTTGCCCGATTGCATCGTGGGCGACCCATCCAGGGCCACCCTCCGGCTGACAAGCGACCTGCGGTCTTGGCTTACGCGAAGGAGATGAGTTGGCTGGCGACCCGCGACCTGTTGCGAACGTTAGCTGCACGTCGCTGCGTCGCTTGTCGCCCACCGGCGGCATCCCTTCCACGAAGCACGGCTTGACAATCACCGGTTCGGTTGCGGCTAGTTGTACGAATTGCCGATGTTTCCGCAACATGTTTTCGCGAAAACAGCAGCGGCTTCTTCCGACTCTGCGAGCAGACAACACCGCGCGCAGCCGGAGCACAAGTGCGCAGCGCGACCGAAGCAAAGGAGCGCAGCGCGACCGAAGCGGTTCATCGTGAAAGCCATGCCGCGCGTTGAACGTTGCGCGCACCGCGCTGCGACGCGTGGTACGCGTTGCCGGCAAGCGATCGCCACGCGCGCTGCGATCAGCGCAAAGCAACGCGCGGCGCCGTGCCGCGTGGCTAGAAGACCGCGATGGTCGACCCGCACGGAAGCGTGCGGCTTGGCTGCTGCCGCTGACGCTCAACGCCGAACAATCGGCGCCGGTGCGGCGCGGCGTTCTGCAGAGACACCCGCAGCGTGATCGGCGCCGCGCCTAGCCCGCGCGTGGCCTTCACCGCGTCGACGCCGCCGGCTGGCTCATCGCCCCGCTGCAGAAAGAACCGCCACGCGTTGGGCAACACGGCACGCTTGACGTGGATGGGGTCGAACCCGTACCAGTGTCCGGGCAGCCCGTAGATGCGGGCGCCGTGCTCCGTGGCGATCTGCCGCAGCCCGTCGTTCACCTCGAAGGCGCGGGCGGCGAGCTCGTCACGCGTCAGCCGGCACGGCGGGAAGAACAGCGTGCGGAAGAAGCGGTACCGCAGCGGGCCGAGCGTCGCCAGCCCGGCGGTGGGCAGCTCGGTCATCACCACGCGGGCGCCGGCTTGCTTCAGTCGGTCGACGCACCGGGCAACCCAGCCGAGCAGCTCCGCCGGGCCGGCGCCGTACAGCAGGTCGTTTCCGACATCGGTCACCAGGGCCGTGGTGGGCGCCGGCAGGAGGGCGTTCAGGCGCCCCCACAGGCCGCACTTCGAGATGCCCGGCAGCGAATACCCCGCCACGTGCGACCACCGCCCGTACGACCGGCCGTGGCCCAGGGCGGCCAGCAGCTCAACAGGTCCGCCCGCCGATTCGCGTGCGGCGGCGAACAACTCGGGGAAGCCCCGGCGGAGGTTGCTCGCGCCTAGGGCAATCAGCCGCGGCCGGGGCCCGCTCACCAGCCGCCCCGCCGCGACTGCTGATACGCCTGCAGGGCCTGGTAGTTGCTGAAGCCGAGCAGGCCGACCAGCAGCAGGTTCCATAGGCTGAAGCCCCGCGTCAGGATCAACGCGGCCAGAGCGACGCACACGCCGATCGACAGCCACAGCGACGCCACGATGCCACGGTCGGGCCGCAGCTTCATCAGCAACAGCTCGCGGGCGACGTGGCCGCCGTCCAGCGGGTAGATGGGCAGCAGGTTGAGCACACCCCAGACGATGTTGACCAGCAGCAGGTCGTTGAGGAGTTGTGCAGCGACTGGCGAAGAAACCTCCGGCAGCAAGACGACGGCGATCGTGACGCCCGCGGCGAGCAAGAAGCCCGCCCCGGGGCCGGCCAGCGAGATCGCGATCTGCCGCCACGGGCTCACCGGCGGGCCGTTGGGGATGGCCAAGCCGCCCATGCCGTACAGCACGATGTTGGGCCGCCCGCCGAAGCGCCGCTGCAGCACCGCGTGCCCAAGCTCGTGCACCAAGACCGACACCAGCACCACAAGCGTCCACACCAGCACCCGCAAGGGCTCCTTCTCACGGCCGACGAGCAGGCACAGCACCCAGAAGAACGGGTGGATGCGGACCGGGAAGCCAAACAGCTGGAAGCGGAGGTCCGCTTGCGTAGGCGAAGGGCTGGCGAAGGGCACGGGGCGTGAACAACCAGGGTGCTTCGGCGGCGGCGGCGCGTTGCCGCCGTACGCGGGCAGTCTACCTCACGCCGCGCTGCGGCTGGAATCCACCGCCCCCGCCAGCGTTCGCATCAGGTAGTCCGCTGCGCGGCTTGAAGCGCCGCCGTTGGCGACGCGGGCCTTGAGCGTGGTGAGCCGATCGACACGCTCGGCGTGCGCGGCGTCGTCTGTTAGCCACTCGACGGCGTGGGCCGCCAGGTCGGCCGAGCGGTCGCGGCACGTCAGGTACTCTGGCATCAGCACGTGAGCGTCCTGCGGGTCGGCCGGGTCGTACACGCCGACGTGCTCCGGGAAGAGCTCCGTGGCCGTCAGCAGATTCACCAGCGTGATGTAGCGGACCCGGCGGAACCGCTTCTGCACCCAGAACGCCAGCGGCGAGATGCGGTACAGGATGGCCGTCGGCTTGGCGTGGTAAAGCAGCTCTAGCGATACCGAGCCCGACACCGCCAGGCAGCACCGCGCGGCGTGGATCAGCTCCGGCGTGCGGCCGATGTGGACTTCGACCGCGACGCCACGCTCACGCAGCCCGCTGCGGGCCAGCCGCTCCTCGATCAACTCTGCCTGCGAGGCCTTGTAGCCGGCGACCGCAAACCGCACGCCCGGCACACGCTCGGCCACCAAGCGGGCCGCCCGGAGCTGGTCGGCCAGGTTGCTCTTCACCTCCTGCGTCCGCGAGCCGGGCAAGATGGTGACCAGCGGGCCGGGTTGCCTCCGCTGCCGCTCGACGAACTCCGCGTCCAGCCGCTGCGACTTCAGCTCGTCGAAGTAGGGGTGGCCGACGTAGGTCGCCTCGCAGCCCCGCCGGCGGAACCACTCGGGCTCAAACGGCAGCTTGCACAGCGGGTGGTCGACGTCGCGCCGCATCTTCTTCACCCGCCAGCCGGCCCAGCCCCAAAGCTGGGGCGTGCCGTAGTAGTAGACCGGGATGCCGTGCTTCTTCGCCCGGCGGGCGATGTGCCAGTTGAAGCCCGGGTAGTCGATCAGCACCACGGCGTCTGGGCGGTGGTCGCGGAAGAAGTCTTCCGCCTCGCGGGCCAGCCGCAGAAACTTGTGCAGGTTTAGCAGCACGCGGGCGAACCACATGATGGCCAGCCGGGTGAGGTCGGCGTGCAGCTCGGCGCCGGCGGCCGCCATGCGGGGGCCGCCGTAGCCCACAAACCGCCAGCCGCCCGCGGGCGCGGGTCGGGACCGCAGCTCGCGGATCAGGTTGGCGCCGTGCAGGTCGCCGCTGGGCTCACCGACAGAGAAAAACAGCGTCATGCCGAGGCTTCGCGGTAAGGGCCGAAGGATCGCCACGCCGCTGGCGGGTTGGCGAGGCGGCAGTATTCCAAAACCGCCAACCGGCCGGAACAGCGATCCGCGGCCCTCAGAACAACACCGCGGCCCCCTGCCTGCATCCCCCATGCCCCACGCCAGCCTGCCACCTACCACCTGCCACCTGGCGCCTATTTCCCGCTGCCGAACGCAAAAAACGGGCGCCCCGTCAGGTCGGAGCGCCCGCTTGCAGGCAGATTGGTTGGTGGGCAGGCGTCGACCGCGGCGGGCCGAACCGGCGGGCCTACGCCTCGTCGGAGTCGTCCTCGTCGTCGTCGGTCAGGCGGCCGTCGTCGCCCTCCTCGTCGTCGCCTTCGTCGTCGGCGCCGATGGACAGCTCATCATCGCCCTCGTCGTCACCCTCGTCGTCGATGGACAGTTCGTCGTCGCCCTCGTCGTCGGCGAGCATCAGTTCGTCGCCGTCCTCATCATCGAAGCGGGGCTCGTCGTCCTCGTCGTCGAAGAGCATCAGTTCAT
>JBCCQL010000305.1:0-4543 GCA_039024355.1 Planctomycetota bacterium | reverse complement strand
TGCCACGCCAACACGCCCCGCGACGCGATCGCCCGGATCGAGACCATGATCATGATGGCCGGCTTCGAGATGCCGGTCAAAGCAATGCGGACGCAGATCGCCAGCGCGGTGAACCTGATCGTCCAGGCGAACCGCCTGCAGGGCGGGCCGAGGAAGGTGACCCACATCACCGAGATCCTGGGCATGGAGCAGGACACGATCGTCATGCAAGACATCTTCAAATTCGTGCAGGACGGCGTCGACGAGAACGGCCGGGCCGTCGGGCACTTTGTGTCGACCGGCATCCGACCTTCGTTCATGGACCGGCTGGAGCAGGCCGGCGTGCGGCTGCCCGGCAGCACCTTCCGCGAGCGTGTGATGATGCGCGACTGATCCGACGCCCCCACCCGCCAGCCACGCGTCGCACGCCACGCGTCGCTAGCCACCCGCCGCGTAACCCCGCACCCGCCGACCGAACCCTCAACCGTCATGCCTACCTGGATCGTCTACCTGTGTGTCTTCGGCGGCGTTGCCGCGCTGGTGACCGCCGTTGCCGCCATCTTCCGCGGCGACCGCGACGCCGAGGTCGAGGCGCGCCTCAACGAGCTGACCGGCGGCAAGAAGGGCGCGGCGGGCGACTCGGCGATCGCCGGCGCCGGCCTGATGCAAGACGCCTACGACAAGGGCGCCAGCTCGCTGGAGCAGGCCATCGCCCGGCACCTGAACCTGAAGCTGATGTTCGACCAGGCGGACGTCGCGATGACGGTCAGCCAATTCTTGCTGATCTGCGTCGGCTGCGCGGCGGTCGGCTTCGCGTTGCCGACGTTCGCGGGCGTGCCGGTCAAGTTCGCGCCGTTCATCTGCGCGGCGTTCATCTTCATGCCGTTCGCCTGGCTGGTGATGAAGCGGAAGAGCCGGCTGAAGAAATTCGCCGCCCAGCTGCCCGAGGCGTTGGAGCTGGTCGCCCGCGCGCTGCGTGCCGGCCACAGCCTGGGTGCGGGCTTCAACCTGGTGGCCCAGGAGATGTCGCTGCCGATCAGCAAGGAGTTCAGCCGCACCTTCGAAGAGCAGAACCTAGGCATGCCCATGGAAGAGGCGCTCGAGAACATGACCAAACGCGTGCCGAACCTGGACCTGAAGTTCTTCGCCACCGCGGTGATCCTGCAGCGGCAGACCGGCGGCGACCTGGCGGAGATCCTCGACAAGATCGGCAAGCTCATCCGCGAGCGGTTCCAGATCTGGGGGCAGGTGCAGGCGCTCACCGGCGAGGGCCGCCTGTCGGGCATCGTCCTGCTGGCGCTGCCGCCGGCGCTGTTTGTCGTCGTCTACAAGATGAACCCCGACTACCTGATGCTGCTGTTCACCGACGACCTGGGCAAGAAGATGCTGGTCGGCGGCATCGTGATGCAGCTGCTGGGCGCCGTGGCCATCCGGAAGATCGTGAACATCAGGGTGTAGCGGGCAGCCGACAGGGGCAGCAACGCGCAAGCGACTGCCAAACCGCCGCCCACTGCCAACTGCCAACTGCCCACTGCCCACTGCCCACTGCCCACTGCCCACTGCCCACTGCCAACTGCCAACTGCCAACTGCCAACTGCCCACCGCCTGCTACCCACTAACCGCTGCTATGACCCTCGCCATCATCAGCTCGACACTCCTGACGCAGCTCGCCATCTTCGCCTGTGTGGCGGCGTTGATGTGGGCCGTGCTGGAGTTCTTCTCCGGCGGCGGGCAGTCCCGCACGGCCGAGCGGCTGGAAGAGCTCCGCGAGCCCCGCACACGCGAGGGCGATCGGCCACGCGGGTCCGGCACGGTCGCCAAGCTGCTCGAGAAGGCGTCTCCGAAGCTCGCCGCGCCGCTGCAGCCGAAGACCGAGAAAGAAGTAGGCAAGCTCAAGCAGCGGCTGCAGCACGCCGGCTTCCGCGGCGAGTCGGACCAGAGCATCTTCCTGGGCCTCAAGTTCGCGCTGCTGGTCATCGGCTTCTTCCTCGCCGGCGGCTCGCTGGCGATGATGCGTGGCCTGGACCAGCGGACGGCCATGATCACCATCGCCGTGGCGGGGCTGATGTTTTACCTGCCCGACCTGGTCGTCTGGTTCTGCAAGAAAGGGCGCCAAGACAACATCTTCTTCGGCCTGCCCGACGCGCTAGACCTGATGGTTGTGTGCGTCGAGGCGGGCCTGGGCCTCGACCAGGCCATGCGCAAGGTCAGCGAGGAGATGAAGAAGAACTACGCGGTGCTGGCCGAGGAGTTCGCGCTGTGCAACCTGCAGCTGCAGATGGGCAGCCCGCGGAACGACGTGCTGCACGAGCTGGGCCAGCGCACCGGCGTGGAGGACCTCAAGGCGTTGTCGGCCATCCTGATCCAGGCCGACAAGTTCGGGTCGAGCGTCGCGCAGGCGCTGCGTGTGCAGAGCGATTCGATGCGGACACGCCGGCGGCAGATGGCCGAGGAGAAGGCCGCCAAGACCGCCGTCAAGCTGATCTTCCCGCTGGTGATCTTCATCTTCCCGGCCATCTTCATCGTGCTGGTAGGCCCGGCCGCCATCACCATGATCAACGAGATGTTCCCGGCGATGCAGGGCCCGTCGTAGTCGGGATAGCGGCGTCCAGACGGCCACGGATCAAGGCCGCGTTGCCGATGGCAAAAGCGACTTCGGCACAGGAGCTTGGCTGCCTGTCCCGCACCGCATCGCTGCGCGGGGCGTGCAATCCTGAGCCGCCGACCGGGCGTGCTACGCCATGCCCGGTGTGTTGATCTGGGCTATCCGGGGGTTCTGACACGCTCCTGCCGGCTGAACCGGAGCCCGGTTGGCCGGCGCGTCGATACCGATTCTGGTAGCAGCCCCGCTCGGCCGGCGGCGCCGGTAGGCGACCGTCGCACGGGGATTTTCGCTGGGGGGAGACGTCATGCGGTATGGTTGCGCGCTGGTGCTGGGGCTCGTTCTTGCCGGGTCGGCGGCGTCCGATTGCTCGGCGTTTTGGCTCGACGCCTTCTTCGACCACTGCCACCGCGGAGCGCAGAAGAACCGCCAGTGGCCGTCGCCGTACCTGTGCGCGGACCGGATGTACGCCCACGCGCCGTTCGACACAATGATCCGCAACGGCTGGCGGCGGCAGAACCTTTTGGGCGCCCACCACTTTAACGAGGACGCCACACAGCTGACCCAAGCCGGCCGGCTGAAGGTGCGGTGGATCCTCACGCAGACGCCGCCCGCCTACCGCCGCGTGTTTATCGAGCAATCGATCCGCCAAGAGACCACGCAGCAGCGGATCGCCACCGCGCAGAAGTTCGCCGGCGAAGTCGCCACCGGCGCAGACCTGCCACAGGTGACGCAGACGCACATCGTCTCCGAGGGGCGGCCCGCCGCGACGGTGGACTTCGTCAACAGCCAATTCCGCGACAACATGCGCACTCCGGTGCTACCGGCTGCAACAACCGGCAGCGCAGGCGGGCAGTAGCAGGCCGCGGTGTTCAACCCTTTCCCCCTGGGCACGCCCGGCACGTAAGGAGAGAAGCTGTGCGAATCGCAACCGCAACCATCGTGGCGACGCTGGTAGCCTGCCTGGGTGGCACGCCGACGCACGCGGCCCCACCCGTAATGGGGGCCCGCCAGGCGCCGCCGGCCACCAGCCAAACCCAGCTGCGTTTGCCGTCGCTCGGCGGCTGGCTGGGCTGGCGTGGCAACGCCACGCGGCAGCCAGGCCCAGCCGCTTACAGCGCCCACCAACCGCCGACGCCCGCTTGGCGGTCGGCTAGCGTTGCACCGCCGCCGCACACTCACGGGCCAGCCGCCACCGCGCGTGTCGCCGGCGCGTACGCGGGCCGGCCGGGCCAACTGCCGCCGGCAACGGCCGCTGCGCAGACGCCCCTGGCCGAGAGCTGCATGCAGCTGGCCAAGGTGGCAGAACAAGCCGGCGACATCGCCGGCGCCCGGGAGCAGTTGCAGCAGGCCCTGGCGGCGGAGCCGGCCAACATGCGGTTGCTGCGACGCTACGGGCGGCTAGAGGACCGCCAGGGCCGGCTCGGCGAGGCAGAAAAGCTCTACCGGCAGGCCGTCATGGTCAACCCAGCCGACGCCGCGGCGCTGAACGACCTGGCGTTGTGCTACGCCCGCCAAAACAAGCTGCAAGAGTCGGTCGCCACGCTCAGCCAGGCGATCGCCCAGCAGCCGGACCGAAAACTGTACCGCAACAACATCGCGAAGGTTCTGGTGCAGCTGGGCGACATCCGGTCCGCCAGCGAGCAGCTGACAGCCGTGCATGGCCCAGTGATCGCCAGCTACAACGTAGGCCGCTTGCTGGCCGCCGCGGGCAACCAGCAGCAGGCAGTAGCTGCCTTGCGGCATGCCGCGACCCTCGACCCTAGCTTTACGCCGGCCATGGGGGCGCTTGCGCAGCTGTCGCCAATGGTCCCGGCGCCCGCAGCGGGTGCAGATGCTATGCCGCAACTCGCCAATCGGCCCAGCCCAAGCGGGCTGCGCGTGGCCGCGCCTTCCGCAGAGCAGCGGCCCAGGGCAGACGCCCAGCCTGCCGGCATAGGGGCTGCTCCGGCGTCAGCCGGC